>JACPGD010000500.1 GCA_016182645.1 Candidatus Hydrogenedentota bacterium
AATCAAAGGCGCCAAGAATATCAACAATTCCGACATCGACTTTTGCGAGTTCGAGGGACGCCTGATCATCAACTATTCATGGGGCAATCAACAGGGCGTCGAGTTTCTCGCGGAAGCGGTCTATCATGGGACGATGAAAGAGTTCTTACGGGGGTGGTTCCCTGCGTGAACTGAGGAGGGAGAACGGGGGAACGGCCATTGATTAGGGGGACATGGTGCGGCTATCGTCTGTCGGCGCGCTTGTGAGGGAGGCTGGTGTCAGGCGCGGTGTTGCTGGCGAGAGTTTTTCAGCGGGATACGAGGAGAGGCCATGCGGCTGGTGTTGATTTGCGTGATTCTAGGGTCGGTCCTGGTGGCGCCGGCCGTGGCCCAGCGCGAACCGAATGGGGAGGATGAGAGCGCGCTGACGTGGGGGGTGCGCCCGCAGGCAGGAGCCGTTTCGGACATGAACCCGCCGGCGTTCACCTGGGCGCCGGATGAGCGGGCGGCGGGATATGCCTTCGAGATTCATGAGGGAGAGGGGTATCAGGCGCCAGTCTATGTGCTGGACAAGACGCCCTGGTCCGCGCACTGTCCGAATGTGACCTTGGAGAAGGGCAAGACGTACTCGTGGCGCTACGCGACGTTGAGCAAGGACGGCGAGCGGGGCCCGTGGCAGGCGATGGGCCAGTTCAGGATTGGCGAACAGGCGGTAGATTTTCCGCAGCCTCCCCTGGGCGATCTGGTGCGCAGGCTGTCCCCGGATCACCCGCGGCTGTTCATTCGCCCGGAACAGATTGAGGGGTTGCGCGGGATGCTGGAAGGACCGTTGCAGGGACCCTGGCACAAGCTCAAAGCGGCGGCGGATAAACTGCTCGAACGGTTGCCTGATACTCGGGAGCCTGCACGGGCGCGCCCGGGCGTGAAGCAAAGCAGCGAAGAGGCCCAAGAGCTTTTCTGGGGCAACGTGGACCAGGTCTTTACCGTGGGAGAGGCCGCGGCGACGCTGGGGTTTGTCTACATGCTTTCCGACGAGAAGCCCTATGGGCTGGGGGCGCGGCACCTTCTGCTGGAGATGTGCAAATGGGACCCGCAGGGCGCCACGTCGCTCCTGACCAATGACGAGGCAGGCATGCCTATGCTCTATCTGCCCGCGCGCACGTACACCTGGATCTATCCGCTGCTGGACGAACATGAACGCGTGCAGGTGCGCAACGCAATGCAGAAACGCGGCCGTCTGGCCTTCCTGCGCCTGCAACAACAGCAACATCTTTGGAAGCCCTACCGCAGCCACTACAACCGGCTTTGGCACTTTCTGGGCGAGTGCGCGATTGCGTTTCAGGGCGAAATCCCGGAAGCGGACCAGTGGCTTGATTACAGCATGACCGTCTTCTTCACCTGTTATCCGGTCTGGGGCGGCAGTGACGGCGGCTGGCACGAAGGCGCCGCCTACTGGGGCATCTACATGCGCCGGATCATCCCCTGGATACTCGTGATGCGCTCCGCCTTCGATATCGACGCCTTTGACAAGCCATTCTTCCGCCATACCGGTTATTACCCGCTTTATCTGCTCCCACCGGGGACCAGCACGGGCGGCTTGGGCGATATCGCCACGTCGCGCTCTTCGGAATCGATGGCCAACCTGATGCAGATGTTCGCGCGGCTGGGCCGCAACCCGCATTGGCAATGGTACGCAAAGGTGCAGGGGATTGGCCTCGGCCAAGATTACGTAGGGTTCCTCTGCGAAGCGCTGACAACGCCCGCCGATGCCAAACCGCCCACGGACCTCCCTGCTTCCGCCGTGTTTCCGGGCGTGGGACTGGCCACGTTGAATACTTCCTTGCTCGACGCCAAAGACAATGCCCAGATCGTCTTCAAGAGCAGTCCGTATGGCCGGCAGAGCCACGGCTACAATTCGAACAATGCGTTCCTGCTGAATTTACGGGGAAAGCCGGTGTTCATTTCGAGCGGGCGCCGCGACCTCTACGGTGGGCCGCACCACCGGGACTGGATGTGGCAGACGAAGTCGGACAATGCCATCCTGATCAACGGCCAGGGCCAGCTTCCGCATACATGGGAGGCGACAGGCAAGGTTACCTTGTTTGAGACCCATCCAGCGGTGGACATTGTTGAAGGCGATGCTTCGGGTTCGTATGCGGAGAACATCCATTGGATTCGGCGCATCCTGTTTTTCAAGCCCAACGTCATTCTGATCCAGGATGTGCTGTCCGCCCCGGCGCCGTCCCGCTATCAGTGGTTGCTGCACGCGCCCAGCAAGTTCAGCATTGAACGCGAATACGTCAAATGGACCGGGGAGGCCGGGACCGTCCGCGTATACTTATTGAAACCGGACCGCCTCGCCATCACGCAAACGGACGTGACGGAGCCGCAACCCGTCGCGTGGTCCGGTGTGAAGATCCAGGATTGGCACCTTAAAGCCGGCACCATCCTGGCGCGAGGCACGGAGGAATTCATCACGCTGATGGTCCTGGACGAAGCACCTGTCACTGCGCGCTACGCACAATACTTGAAACCGGATCGGGTCCGTCTCACCTTGCCGGAGGGAAAAGTCGATGTCGTACTCGAACGCAATTATTTCCACATTAGCGGCTTGGGGATGGACAAGGAATTCCGACGGCGCTAGGCGGGGGGGAAAGGGCGAAAAGAACGAAGGGGACAGCAGCCAAAACAGCGACAATAAAGGAGCGGGAATGGTCGTGATGCTGACTGTTTTCGCGGTTTGTGCATGTTGCGGTTTCAGCGGGGAAGGACGTGCGCTTGAACTGGATGAGTCGCCCGCTGAGCCAGGCAGTTGGGGTTTCCGGCCGGATGAGGCGGCGCCTGGCGCAACGAATCCGCCGGTGTTTTGCTGGCGGCCGGTGAAGGAGGCCGCGAACTACAGGATCGAAGTGACATCGGAGAAGGGCCTCGCCACGCCGGTCTATGCCGTGGTCACGCCGTGGTCCTCGCACTGCCCCAACAGGACGTTCATACCGGGGGAATACTCCTGGCGCTACGCTGCGATCGATGCGAACGGCGTGCAAAGCGCGTGGAGCCAAGCCCGCCACTTCGCAATTCCCGTGGAGGCGCAGAATTATCCGAAGCCCGCACTGGCGGAGATCGTGGCGCGGGTCCCCAAGGAACATCCCCGCCTGTTCCTACGACCCGAGGAAATGGAAAACTTGCGCAAGCTGTCGCAAACGACACTCGCGCCGCACTGGGCCAACATCCTGAAGGATGCGGAACGCCTCTTGCAGCAACCACCGCCGAGTGCCGAGCCGCCCAAATATCCCGAGGGTATCAACACCAAAAGCGGCGAATGGAAGAAGATCTGGTGGGGCAACCGTACCTATGGCATCGCGCTGACGAATGGCGCAGCCACGCTCGCATTCGCGTATCTCATTTCCGGCGACACACGCTTCGGGGACGCCGCCCGCGATCTCGTGATGGCGTTCGCGGAGTGGGACCCGAAAGGCGCGACGCAATTCGACTACAACGACGAAGCGGCCATGCCGCTGCTGTATTACCCGTCGCGCGCGTACACCTGGGCTTGCGACCGCTTTACGGAAGAGCAGCGCGGGCGGCTGCGCGAGGTGATGCGCGTCCGTGGCGAGGACTGCTTCAATGATCTGATGCGTGGCCAGCACCTGTGGACGCCCTACGACAGCCACGACAACCGGGGGTGGCACAAGCTGGGCGAACTGGCGGTTGCGTTTCTTGGGGAGATTCCCGAAGCGGAGCAATGGCTCGACTTTGCCACGACGGTGTATTTCACGTGCTACCCCGTCTGGGGCGGGAGCGACGGCGGCTGGAGCGAGGGCGCGGCCTACTGGCTGAGTTACCAGGACCGCTTCATGAATTGGGTGCTGGTGTCGCAGGCGGCGCTTGGCATCAACACCTTCGACAAGCCATTCTTTCATCAGACTGGCTATTACGCACTCTACACGTTGCCGCCTGGAACCGGCCAGGGCGCTTGGGGCGATCAGGGCGTGCTTGTCGACTCGAAACAGGTCGCGCCACTCGTGGCCAAGCTGGCCGTGGGCGCACGCAACCCGCATTGGTGGTGGTATGCGCAGCAACACCAAGTCGACCTGACCCAGAATTACTTTGGCTTCTTGTTCAGCGCACACGCCCAAGCCCTCGAGACCGTGCCGCCAGCGGGTCTGCCCTCTTCCCGCGCGTTCCTCGACGAAGGCATCGCCGTACTGAATAGCAACCTGCTCGACGGCACGCAAAACGTTCAAATCCATTTCAAGAGCAGCCCGGTGGGAAGGCAAAGCCATGGCTACAATGCCAACAACGCGTTTCTGCTCTACGTCCACGGCAAACCCATGTTCATCCTGACGGGCCGCCGCGATGTGCATGGCAGCCCGCACCACGTCGAGTGGATCTGGGACTCGAAATCAGACAACGCGATCCTGGTAAATGGCGAAGGCCAGCGCAAGCACTCGTGGACCGCCCGCGGCAAGATTACTGGCTTCAAGACCACGCCCACGTTTGATTACGTCGTGGGTGAAGCCGCCGGCTCCTATGATGGCCGCCTCGAACGCTGGACCCGCCGCATCCTTTTCTTCAAGCCGGATGTCGTCGTCATTCACGACGTGCTCCGCGCGCCCGAACCCGCAACGTACCAGTGGAACTTGCACGCGCCTGGCGCTTTCGAAATCGACACCGCCGCTCCGGGTAGCGGGGGGTTGCCACTCCCCCCGCTCCGGGAACAAAACTCGGACCCCAAGTCTGCGTACAGCATTGTCCGGGGTGTGGCAACCCCGGATTACCCGGCGGACCAGCGTGTGCATTGGAAAGGCGAGGCCGGCGAAGCGGACGTGGAATTCCTTGCGCCCCAAGGCCTGGAAACCACTCAAACCGGTCAATTCTCAACGCCCCCCGCCGAGTGGTCAGGTTTCAAGCTCAATGAATGGCACCTCACCGCGGCCACCAAAGAACCACGGAGGGATGAGCAGTTCATTACGGTGATTCGGGTCAATAAACCGGAGGTTGCGGTGGAATTGAAAGAGACGGGCTTCGGCAGCTACCAACTCCTGTTCCACCGCGCCGAGAAACAATACAACTTGTATCTGGGCGTGGATGGGGGCAAGGTAGTCGGCGCTAATATCGAGGAAACGATTCAGTGATTCGCGGTGACCGGCCGCGCGACCTCGTTACAACGAGATACTTCTCTTTCGAGGGGCATGCAATTTCTAAGAATCTTTAGGCATTGTTGCTTCCAGGGGCAGAGTCGCCCGGATTGTCGCTTTCAACGCTTCTGCGGCCTTCGCAGGGTTCTTTGCATCCCATAGTACGGTTTGACAATGATTTGTGTCAAAGTGAGTTCTGTTTTCGTCGAAATAGTCTCTGTTGCAAGTGTAGATCACAGGTTTACCGAGACCTTCAGCATAACCAGCTTCCCAATATGCCCCATGGTTTCCGTTTGTAAGATCGGCAATAACAAGACGGGAAAGTCGGATGTCGATACGTATCTTATTGTCAATTAGGCCAGCCTTAGGTTCATCATCGACTCGCTTCAAACAAAAACCTGCTTCTGCGACGGCAGGTCGAAAGACAGCGTCAACCATTTGAGTGAGATCCGGGTTCCCAAAAGGCATTGCCATAAAGGCTGTGCTGCTCTTGCCGGCCCCGCGTTGGAGTTCATGGAATTGACGCCAACCGGAGATCGTTAGGCGCCCATTACACGATCTTGGTGGCCCCAGTCTTTCTACCAAGCCCATTCTTTGTGCTGCATCAAAAATGTACTCGGTATCTTCGTATGAAATCGAACCGATCTTGGCTCGCAGGTTATTCGCGCCAAGTTCTATAAGGCTGCCAGGGCTCTTTTGATTTTGACCGTAGAACAGGATGAGTAAATCTAGTTGCTGTGCGGGATCTGGCAACGCTAAACCTTTCGCCGCCTCAACATGTGCAGACTCAACTTCAAAACCGCCAGATTCCCGTTGGCCTCGCCAAATGAAGTGAGACAACGCCGCCTGTTCCTTCTCTGTGAGGTGCTGGCAAAGAGCCAATGCCGAATCTGAAATAAAGAATTTGCCACAGTTTGGACAGTCGAACTGTCCACCAGGGCGGGTAAACAACATTTGTGATCTTCTTGCATTTCCACGGCATACGGGACACTGTGCGCCCCCGATCTGTGCCACCATCTTTAGATCCTCTTGCCCAAGCGCGAGCGCGATTCCTCACCCGAAAATGAAGTCAGCTTTAGTCGGTCATACGGTACCATGTCCCATCTATTTCAAGAATGACTTCAGACCCAAGCGAGGAGATGTCATTAAGAAACATGTGCGCAGAGAGAAGGGATTTGTATGTGTCCGTGGCTCTCTTCAATTGCGTCACTGTCTGGGCTGTATACCCTTCCTCCCGCCAGACGCCGTCCGTCAGATAAAACGTGCGACCGGCAATGGTGCGTTGTTCCGGCGCGCGCGAGGCTGGCGCCGCTTCTGGGGTGGGATTTGTCATTTGTGGCGAAAAGGTCTCGGGCTGAGCGGCGCGGGCGGCCTCAGTGAGAGTGTTAGCCGCATTTGCCGTATCCGTGGCCTCGGTGGGCGCGATCTCCGGTGCGGCCTCGGCCATGGTGCGCATTTCCATGGAGTCAACCGGCTCGCGGGTACGCTCGCCCTCCCGAGAGGCGACATCCGCGGCGGTATTCGCCGCGCGGCGCTGGGAGGCCATTTCCATGTGGCGCGCTTTTTGGGTC
>JACPGD010000501.1 GCA_016182645.1 Candidatus Hydrogenedentota bacterium
CGTCGCCGGAAACGCGTCCCCCTCCACCACCCGCCGGATCGTCGGCAGGCTCACCAGGCCATAGCCATCCATCGTCGTCACCGACAACGTATTCACCGCCTCCTGCTTCAGCGGCACCACAATCGAAAACGCCACCGCCCCCGGCGCCAACTGCTGAAACACCGGCGTCAACCCTCCGCCAATCGTCACGAAACTCCCCGCATCCGCCGTCCCCGTCACCAGCAGCGTGTCGGCGTTGATGTAGCGGGGGAGAGGATCGACCAAGGGGGCGGGGGGAGGGATGGGAATAACGGAAAGCCCTGCACGGCCCGAAACATACGCATACTTGTCTACGAGCACCTCACCGAGCTGTCCACTTGCAGTAGCGACGATCTGGGGAAATTGAGGCTGAGACACATCGAGAACCGTAAGATTGCCGCCGGCAACATAAGCGTAGGGCGGCTTCACGGCTATGCTTGAACCCGGGCTTAGCGATAGACCGGTTAAGGACCCAACCGGAGTAGGATTTAGAGGATTCGTAACATCATAGATATTAACAGACTCAGTTGGGGCGGCACACACAACATAGGCGAAGCCGGCGCCGACGCCCACGTCCTCGACTTCCGAGAGACCATCAACGCTGCTTATCGCAATCGGATCCAGAGGATCGGTGATGTCAACGATTATCAGGCTCGTTCTGGTCACAAAATAGGCATAGGATCCGTCTGTTTCGACGGCGACGAATGGACCAGAAAGGCACCCTCCTTGAAAGACTTGCCCCGCAGCATCGAGAATCCAAACACAACCCTTGGAGGTTTCCACACCCGTGACGCAGGCAACATTTCCACTAATGGAAATACTAGCGCCAACATTGTTGCCTTGCCAGGGAGAATCAATGGTATTCACAACCTGTGGCGTGCTGGGATCGTCCGCGTTCCATACGATCAAATCACCCAGATCCAGCAGGGAATAAACCAGATCCCCTTGAACTTCAAGTCCCGTCGGAATGAGCCATTCAAGGTCCAGATTCAAGCCCAAGGATGACAGCGGAACAGAAAGGTCCTCAAAAGGATTGGCAGGGTTTGTAACGTCCACACTGCCAAACCAACCGTCATTGGCTATAGCTGGATTACCCTCCACCCACACTCCATAGATGTGGTTCTTGAGCAACCCAATCTCGCCAATTCCCTGAGCATAGAAACTTGGGAAAGAGGGCCGATAGGCACCGATCACCTGGACGGAAGCCAGGTTACTGATGTCATTAATAATAAGCCCCTTGCTGCCGGCGCTTCGAAACAACACATTATTCTGAATCTCGAAATGATGTCCCTCACCATTATTCTGGCCAGTGTTCGTCACAAAAACCGGCGAGTAGGGGGAAGAGATGTCATAAACATCGATTCGACCTAAACAATTGGAGGTACAAAAGAGTAAGTCCCCCTCAATCTCCAAATCAGAGTAAAGCGCGCACTGCGGCGTCGGAACTGCCGAATAAGTAGGTGCCGAAGGGTTTGAAACATCAATGGCGAATAATTCACCGCCCTGTGTTCCAGCATACGCGTGGGTGTCTGTGGCTGCCACAGCGACAACACCGAGAATTGTTTCAATAGAAGAAATGACATAAGGGCTTGTCAAGTCGCTAATATCGACAACCTTAAATTTGTAGTTCTCGCCAGGTACATGCACGGCTGCATAAAGATATCGCTCAACAATTTCCCCTTGTAGGACTCTGAAAGGCAAGGCAGCCGCAACCGAAGGATGCTCAACATCAGCAACATCCATGACATACTGTGCAACCACGACGAAGCCTTGACCGATCACAGCTTCGCAACTATTGTCAAAATCTGCGGCGAGAGGAAGGCTCCCCACGATGTCTGGATCCTGGGGAGTACTCGTATTGATTACCGTAAAGTCCTCTCCAAGAGTCGTGTAGACATAGGATCCTGAAAAGGCAACGGCCGCGGTCTCGAAAGGATGTGCCCCTTCAAATAGCAAGGACCCCACTGGAGATGGGTGCGCTAAGTCACTGAGATCCAGAAATCGTAGCAGGGGTCCTTCTTGAACGACTGCCAGCTTATCACTGACCGCAAATTGGGTTGTCGAGCCACCTATGTGACCAATGATTGGAAGTTGCTGCACTTGCGCGTCCACCGAGGGAGCAGGGAAGAGAAGCGTGAACAGGAGCGGTAGTGCGCAGAGACGAAATAGGTTTACCTGCTGCCTGCCTGTCAACCCACTCGTGCTCCTATGCGCCCCCTGTACGGCATTCCCAAGTCCTCTGCAAGCATTTCGGTCAAACGGCTCGTTTTTTCCAGATTCCCTAGATGCAACTAATGCGCCATACTCCCTTTGAGAAACTGTTTGATAATAGCAGGGAAGATGTAATCTGTCTATATCAAAGATTTTTTATAGTTTTCGGCCCATTACACAGGCTGGTGGATAATCCGATCATTCGTGTCTGGTCAGGAAGCCAGGGATGCATGATGTGGGATGTTTGAACCGTCCTTGTGGGTGCCCTCCCCAACCGCTCTTTTGGGAAGGGGATGCGGCGCTGTGCACGACTTGTGGTGGCGGCACCTCTCGAACGAGGCCGCCGGGGTAGGACGCCCCCCGGATTGGGGGGCTGGGGTGGGTGCCTGGTCACTTTTTCTCCCTGACCGTGAATCGCAGTTGCTCCCGACCGATGCGTCCGCTCTGGCCGATCTGCCCGCGTGTGCTTGCGACTCATGGTCTGCGTGTCAAGACATACTTCGCTTCGCTCAGAATGACACAAGTGGTTTTGGTCTGCGTGGCAAGAAGATTCTTCGCTTCGCTCAGAATGACCGTAAGTTATAGTCTACAGTGTGTTTCTGGTGTCACTGCCACAAAATACCCCGCTGTGGCGGGTTCCGGGCTCAGCATGACGGCGAAACAGTAGTCGCGCTCGGTGTCCGCGCGACTTGCGCCGGGCGCTAATCCTTGGCGCGCGCGGAGGTCCAGTCCCGCGCTCGTCGAGCGCTGGACTACTGACCCGGCGAGCGCGGGACTTACTTACGCAGCGAGCGCGGGAATACTTACTTCACAATTGGCTTGAGCACTAGGTCTTTGTACTGCACCCCCGTGTGGTCGCCCTGCAGATAGATCGGCCCCGGTTTGGACTCGTCGGACCAGAGGGCGCCGCCGGTGCAGCCGAGGAGGGGCTGGTTGTCAATGATGAGGATGTTGTTGAGTTTGACGGTGACGTGGCGGTCACAGAGGGTGATGTCTAAGTGCTGCCATTCGCCAGCGGGCTTTTCCGCCGGAAGCAGTGGGGTGATGCGGCTGTAGACGCCGCCCATGTGGTGCGAATCGACCGGCTTCGCGTAGCTGTCTTCGACCTGCACTTCATAGATGCCGCGCAGATAGATGCCGCTGTTGCCCTTGGGCAGCACGTTGACGTCGCATTCGAGGGTAAAGTCCTCGAATTCCTGGGTGGTACGCAGGTTACCGTAGGACTTGTGGGGCTGGCCTTCGGCCTGGACGGGATCGTTGATGAGCAGGCCGTCTTTCGCGCTCCAGCCGTTGACCTGGTTCGGGTCGGTAAGCTGCCAGCCGTCGAGGTTCTGGCCGTTGAACAGCGTGATGGGATCGCCGTAGGTCACCTTGCTCAGGTCCGGCGCGGGGGGCAGGTCCGGAATGCGCGTGCCGCTGAACGTGCTCACATCCATGCCGGAGCCGTCCCGGCGCAATTCATGCCGCTCAAAATTAATGGTGTCCCCTTCG
Organism: Candidatus Hydrogenedentota bacterium; assembly: GCA_016182645.1. GTDB lineage: Bacteria > Hydrogenedentota > Hydrogenedentia > Hydrogenedentales > JACPGD01 > JACPGD01. Next base: position 3,721 of record JACPGD010000501.1, read on the forward strand.
ACGGAGCCGAACAGCGCTTCAGGGACCTGTTGCACCTTGATGACCTCGCCCTTCTCGTTCTTGCGTTGGACGTCGCTCAGGCGCAGGACAAATAAGCGCCCCTCGGCGGTCCCGACGCAGGCCACGGGCACCACGCTGCCCCCGCCCCAGAGAATGCTGCCGTCCAGGAAGCCATTCTCATTGGTGATTTGCAGCCAGCCGGCGGCGCCGCCGGGAATGGTCAGCGCCCACCGGCCCAGATACGGCTTGGCCGCATCCTGCGCGAAGGCCGACATGGAAATCATGGACAAAGAAAGCAGCGCAACCGTTCTGAGTTTCATCGTAGGACTCCCCTGATGTGGATAAGACGCCAGTATGAAAAAAAGAGCGCGGGTGCGCAAGTTTTTCCACGACATTCTGGTAACAAGGCACTACCCACGGCTGATTCTGATGATTCCCCGTTTTGGGCAATCTCTGCTATGCTGCGGGCGGCACGAAAGGAGTTGCGCCGTGGTTCGCGTGTTGATTGCTCTTCTTATTGGCGTGTCCTCGCCCACCTTTTCTTCCGAGATTTCGTCCTGGCCGTGTTACCGGCATGATCCGCAGTTGACGGGACACAGCGCGCTGGTGGGCGGGTTTGCGGCGGCGCCGGTGGTGCGGTGGGAAGCGTCGCTGGATGCGAAGGACGCGCCACGGGAACGGGCGCGGCCGGCGGACGTGGATGGGGACGGGGTGCCGGAGATTATGGTGGTGGGCGAGCGGCGCATGGCCTGTCTGGACCGGCGCGGGAAGGTGTTGTGGGAAAACACGGCGCTGGTCGAGCCTGATATTCCGGATGAGTATGACTTGGCGGGAGATGGGACGCGGGGGTTGCTGGTGTGGGCGGTGGACGGATTGAAGCGCACGCGCTACGTGGTGTCGGGGCAGACGGGGGAATCGGCGCCGTTGTACAGCATCCAGAACGTCTTCGGGAGCGAAGAGCGCATCGGCAAGATTCTGCCAGGCGTCCCGGGAATGCAACTGTGCGTCTGGTGGAGTGGCGAGCCGGAAGACGGGGTTTTTGATGAACAGATTGCGCGTGGCTACATCTTTTCATTTGAGGGCGGGGTGCTTCAGCCGAAGAAGGTGTTTGAACAAGAGCTTCGCGGCGTGATCTATAGCCCGCGCCACTTTTTCGCGGATTACGATCAGGACGGCGAGACGGAACTGGTGATGGTATCGCATCAGAAGGCGTTCTTCTTCGACGTGGCGAAGAACGCGCTCGAGTTGGAAGTGGGGTGGCCGCAGATTCGGACCTACAACGCGACGCTGGCGATGTTGCCTGTGGGGCCGGGCGAAGCGCCGTCGCTGCTGTCGATCAATCCGCACATTCCCGGTGTCGAGCGCGTGGACGTGCGCGACGGCCAGGCGGAGGTGGTCTGGCGGCAGGTAGTGGCGGAGCAGGAAGACCAATACCAGACGCAGGTGAAAATCGCGCCGGGCGCGCCGGACCCTTTTCTCGATCTCGATGGCTCCGGCAAAGTCTATATTGTTGCGTCCGTGACCAATGAGCGGAATGACGGACTGGTACATCTCAATATCTTCGATGCCGCGAATGGCAATCGACTAGTGGATGAGGCGGGTGTTGAGTTTCTGTGTGCCGATCATCTGGATGGCGATGCGGCCCCGGAACTGCTGTTGAAGCGCGGGGACACGCTGCAGATTGCGCATTGGATCAACTATGAGTTTGTCGTGATGTGGGAGGAGCAGGGAGTACAGCCGCTGCTGCGTCCGCTGCCGAGTGAAGGCGATCTCGCCCGGAGCCGCGGTGCTAATACGCCGGTGTGGCGCGAAGGATTTCGGGAGGGCGAGTGTACCCGCGAGCCGGTTGAAGGCGCCAACCAGGCCGCGAACCCTCGAAGTCCCAGCCGGCTCGCGGGTACGCTCGCCCCGACAGCGTCCGCGGAGACGGAGTTCTTCCTGATGCAATTCCCGGAGGGCGTCTATGCCTGTGTGTTCCGCGGCGCGAGCGTGGTGAAGGACCACGCAGTGACGGTGCATGAGGCGCTGAAGAATGTTCCGGTCCCGCCGGGTGTTGAGCAGGTACGCAAGGAAAAGCCGGATGTGGTGGTGACGCGCGACGGGCAGGAAGTATACCGCTATTCCCCGCGGCGCGCGCCGGAGTATTTGGCGCCGCCGGCCGTAGTGGGCGAATGGAATGGAGCGACGCGCGTGCTGGTCATCGACGCGCAGCAAAGGCTGCTCAGCCTCAACGCGGCGGGCGTGGAAGAGAGTGTGGTCGTCGACGGCGTGCAAGGTGAGCAGGTGTCGCTTGTGGACACGGACGGCGATGGTAAGAACGAAGTGCTCACGCTGCGCGCCGGGGCCGATGGCGCGGCACAGGCCGTGGTGATTGGAAACGATGGTGCGGTGCGGCGCAGTTTTGGCCTCATCGATGGCACCACTGCACTGCGCCTAGGGCCGTGCGGCAACCTCGGCGCTGGCAAGGGGCGCTGGCTGGCGTTGTGTTACGACATGCAACTCGGTCATCGACCCACAGTCGTGGTCTGGGACCTGGGTACGGGCCGGGAACTGTGGCGGCGCGACCACTTCGAGTCGCCGAATACTTCTTATGGCGAAGACTACCGAGTCAAGTTCGTTCTCCACGCGCCCACGGCAGTCTACGACTACAACCACGACGGCGTAGAGGATTTGCTGGCGGCCTCCGAGAACTTCTACGGTATTCTGAATGGCCTGGACGGTGAAGAACTCATTCCGCCCGTGGTGTTCTCGGACTTTATCAAAGGCCACTGGCAGGCGTATGCGTCGCCCATTGTTGTGCCCGCGCCGGAAGGTGCTGTGCCGATGGTGTTTCATCACCGCGCGTTTGCCCAAACCGTGACCACCACCCTCGCGGGCGCGCCGCTCTGGCACTATGGCCTTACGCGCGACACCACGGCCAATGCCTGGCCGGGGATCGGCGATGCGGATGGTGACGGCCGCTACGAGTTTTTGCAGAGCCGCCGCGACGGCCAGCTTACCTTGTTCTCGGAAGAACCCGCGGATGCGCTCTGTCCCACGTGCGCAAAGGACACGCCCCTCGACGCCAGCAATCACGGTGGAATAGCCCTGGCCTGCCTGACCCTTCCGCCTCCTCTGAGCGATATTGCGTCCTTCGATGCGGACGGTGATGGCCGAGACGATTTTTTGGTAGGCGCGGGCGATGGAAAGTTGTATGCTGTTAAGTACAGGGAAGGCGCCCTGGAAATACTTTGGCAGGCCGTGTTGGGCGAGCGCGCCGGCGCACCCATTGTGGCCGACCTGGACAACGACCAGCGCCCGGAAGTCCTGGTCCCGGTGCGCGATGGCCGGCTGGTGTGTTTGAGTCCGAGCGAGTAATTGTGCATTCAGTAGTCCCGCGCTTGCCGAGCGCGGGATTCGACTGGGAGCAACGCTCAGGCGGCAGTCAAAGGCAAATCGTGTGCTCGGCGAGCGCGCGACTACTGGCGTTGAATTAAGTTGGGCGCTTGGCGAGCGCGCGACTACTGGAACGTGGTGATTGAGGAGGTTTCCGGTGATGCGTGTGATCTGTCTTGTAGCATGGTGCGCCTTTTTGGCGGCGCGGGCCGTGCCGGAGGAACCTGTTCTCGCCATGGGCGAAGCAAGAACGCAGGCGCTGGCCTCCGGCAGTGTGCTGTCCTTACCGTTGCCGCCGTTGGAGGCGGGGGTGACGTACGGGCTAAACGTTGGGCTGAGGACTGGTGCGCTCCCTGCGAGCGAAGTGGTTGAAGCCAGGCTCGCATTGGATGCCTCGACGACGCTCAGCAAACGGCTGCATGCGGGCGACCCAAGTTTCTATGTGCCATTCAAGACCGGCGCAGGCACTGCAACACTAAGCTTGGAACGGGCCACGGGCGGCGCACATCCCCTGGAAACGCAGGTGCAATTCGTGCGGCTGGCGGGACCGGACGAACAATCGCTGTTTGAGGCGGAGCCGAATGATTCCGCCGGCACGGCGAA
>JACPGD010000502.1 GCA_016182645.1 Candidatus Hydrogenedentota bacterium
CTCGTCCTCCCGGCACCACCAGTCCGCAACAGTATCTGGTTAAACGTGCGGAAATTGCGGTGTTGAAGGCAGAATAATGCTGTTGCTATACTTACCCCCCTTGCGTCGCGGGCTCTTGCCACGCGGCGCTTTGCCGCGTCTTCTCAAGCAGCGCGGAACTCTACCCGGATTAACCAAGAGGGCTGTCACCGTGGAAGTTAAGCTGCACCGTCACTTTATCCTACTGGCCTGTGCCGCATTCTTGTTCGGCGCGGCGATTGCGTCCGCCCAAGATTCTAAGAAGAAGGACGCCGGGAAGGCGGACAAAGCGCAAGCCCCCGCCGTTGCGGCCGCAGCCGCGTCCGCCGCGCCGGCCGCGCCCGCGAGTTCAGGCGGCTATAAGATCGGCGTGGTGGACATCCAGACCCTCATTGCCGACTATCCGAAACGCAAACAGTTGTATGACAATTTGGAAGAAGAGAAGAAGAAACTGCAGGCGCCCATCGATGCCATGTCTAAGCGTATCGAAGAGGCCAAGAAAGCCTACGAAGACAGCAAGTCTAACCTGAGCGACGAGGAACGTCAGTCCACGGAATCGAAGATCCAAGATGATTTCGATGCCTATAAACTGGAACTCTCCAAGTCACAACGCACACTGGATGACAAGGAAGAGAATGTCCTGAAGGAAGTCGTGGGCGATATTGATAAAGCGATTGCCCAGGTCGCTCAGAGCGGCAATTACCACCTGATTCTGAATTCTCGCGGTGATTCCCGGGGGACCGTCGTCTTCGCTGTTCCCGGCATCGATATTACCCCGCAAGTCCGGGCAATTCTGAAGTTCTAACGGGAAAAATTCTCCAGCCGCGCCGCGTTCCCTGCCCGGAACGCGGCGCGTCGCATAAGCAGGCGGCAAAGCCGTGGCCGGGGCACGACGGGGCGTGAGGACCTTTTTGGCATGAACATGACGTTGGGCGAGATCGCCAAGCTGGTTGGCGGCGAACTTCAGGGCGATCCCGATCTGCGCATCACCGGCCTCAATGGCCTGGCTGAAGCGCAGCCCGGCGAGTTGAGTTTCGTCCGCGGTGGAAAGTATCTCCAGCTTGCCGCCTCCACGCGCGCCGCCGCCGTCCTCATGAGTCAGCGCCCCGAAAATTGTCCCGCCGCCGTGATTGTGGTGCCCCAGCCTGACCTGGCCTTTGCCCAACTGCTCCAGTACTGCGAAGCCCATCAGACCCGGCATCCCCAGGGGATTCACCCCACGGCGGTCATCGGCGAAAACGTCTCTCTCGGCCAGAATGTGGCGCTCGACGCCCAGGTCCGCATCGGCGACGACGCTGTAATTGCCGACGATGTCGTGATTTACGCCGGTTCCTACATTGGCCATGGCGCCAAGATTGGCCGCGGTACCGTTATTTACCCCAACGTCACCATCCGGGAAGAAACAGAAGTGGGCGCAGGGTGTATAATTCATGCAGGGGCGGCCATAGGCAGTGATGGATTCGGATTTGCCTTCTTGGAGGGGCAATGGGTGAAAATACCCCAGGTGGGCCGGGTTGTCCTTGGCGACAACGTGGAGGTTGGCTCCAATGCTGCCATTGACCGGGCCACCTTTGGCGTGACACAGATTGGCGACGGCGTCAAAGTTGACAACCTCGTTCAAATCGGTCATAACGTTCAGATCGGCGCACACTCGGCCATTGCGGGAATGGCCGGCATTGCCGGGAGCACCATTATTGGCAAGAATGTGCGCATTGGCCCGAACGCCGGCCTGAACGGACACATTGAAATCGGCGACGGCGTCAGCATTGTCGGACGATCGGGCGTTACGAAGTCAGTTGAATCCGGAAAAACCGTGTCAGGATTCCCTGCCATGGATCACAACCTCGATCGGCGCGTCCTTGTCGCTCAACAACAGGTGCCGGAACTGCTGCGGCGCGTGCGGCAACTCGAGCGCCAGGTTCAAGCGCTGGAAGAAGCACTCCATGAGCAACCAAAAAACGATTAGTGAAAGCGTGTCCTTCTCGGGCGTGGGGCTGCACACCGGCAGTCTCACGACGGTCACTTTCAAACCGGCCCCGCCAGACCACGGCATCGTGTTCTACCGCGTAGATCTGCCCGGTAAGCCCGCCATCCCCGCCAGCATCGACAACGTCGTCGATGTCTCGCGCGGCACGACCATCGGTATCAATGGCGCCAAGGTCCATACGATCGAGCACGCCATGGCCGCCATGGTCGGGCTGGGCATTGACAACCTCATCATCGAGTTGGACGCCGAAGAGATCCCCAACGGCGACGGCAGCTCGCTCCCCGTCATGACCACGCTCCTCAAAGCGGGCGTTACCGAGCAAACCGCCGAGAAGCAATATCTCACCGTGGATCGCCCCGTCTTCTATCGCCAGGACGATGTCACGCTCAGCATCCTGCCCTCCGACGAATTCCGCGTCTCGCTCACCATCGCGTATGACCACGTCGCCATCGGCACGCAATACGCCTCTTTTACCATCACCGAGGACACCTTCCGCAGCGAGATTGCGCCCGCCCGGACCTTCTGCTTTTTGCGCGAAGTCCGGATGCTCCAAGAAAAGGGACTGATCCGCGGCGGAGACCTCCAAAGCGCCGTGGTCATCGGCGATGAAGCCATCCTGAACGAAGACCTGCGCTTCCCGGACGAATTCGTGCGCCACAAGATCCTCGACCTCATCGGGGACATGTATCTGCTGGGCAAGCCCATCCGCGGGCACATCGTTGGCGTGAAATGCGGCCACGAGAAGAACGTCATGTTCAGCAAGCAGATTAAAAAGTTCTATACCAACGGCAACGGCGGCGCCCGGCCTCTGAAAGACTACAAGGTCTCGCAAATGCGCCAGCCGGCCGCGCTGGATGTCAACAAGATCCTCAAGATACTGCCCCATCGCTATCCCTTCCTGCTGGTGGATCGCATCCTCGCCTTCGTCCCCTTCGAGAGAGTCACCGGCATCAAGAATGTCACCGTCAATGAACCGTTCTTTCAGGGGCACTGGCCCGATATCCCTGTCATGCCGGGCGTGCTCATCATCGAGGCAATGGCCCAAGTCAGTTCCGTCTTGATCTTTGGGGCGGACGGCGATCCCAGCGGGCGTCTCGCGTTTTTCATGGGCGTCGAGAAAGCAAAATTCCGCCGTACCGTCGTACCGGGGGACCAACTGGTCATCGAGTCCCAGATGATCCGCTTCCGCCACAATGCGTGCAAGGTCCAGGCCAAGGCCCTGGTGGACGGAGCCGTCGTCGCCGAGGCCATCATGTCCTTCGGCCTCATGGACATCGAAGACTGATCATCTTCGCTTCTTTGTCCATTGGGTCTATCGGGTCCATTTAGTCCATAGACTGTGCGCCACTCGCCAGGGAGTAAAGGGGGAGTTCCACGATTATGCCGCCGGATCCGCGCCACGCTAGCCCGGAATCATCCGGCGCTCCCGTCCGCCACACGGAACTCGCCCTGACACTGGCCACGCTTGTCCTGCTCTTTGTGACCCTCCTCGGGGGTTGGCTCGGCATGAACCCGGGCCTCCTGCTCGCCCTCCACGTGACCGCCTACGTCACCGGTGGGTGGTGGGCCACGCTCGAAACCGTGCCGCGTCTATTTAAGGGCGAACTCGACGTGGACTTCCTCATGCTCGTGGCCGCCCTCGGCGCCGCCACCATCGGCCACTGGACCGAAGGCATCATCCTCCTCTTCCTCTTCTCGCTTTCGAACACGCTCCAGAGCTACGCGCTCGACCGTTCCCGCCGCGCCGTCAACAGCCTCATGAAAAAGCGTCCGACTGAAGCCACCGTCCTGCGTGAAGGCCAGGAGGTGCTCGTCCCGATCGAAGCCCTGCAGATTCGCGACATCGTCCTGCTGCGCCCCGGCCAGATGGCACCCACCGACGGCACCGTTCGCGTGGGTTTTTCCGACATGGACGAGTCCAGCATCACCGGAGAATCGCGTCCCGCCTCCAAAGCTCCCGGCGACATTATCTTCGCGGGCGCCATCAACGGGACCGGCGCCCTCGAGTTTGAAGTCACACGCCTCTCCCAGGACAGCACGCTCGCGCGCATCGTCCGCATGATCGAATCCGCCCAAGCCCAAAAGGCCCATACCCAGCGCGTGCTCGAGCGCTTTGAAACTTACTATGCTTGGACCATCTTGAGCGCCACCGGCCTGCTGATCCTCGCCCCGCTCGCCCTCGGCGCGGCGTTCGATCCCACCTTCTACCGCGCCATGACCCTGCTTGTCGTCGCGTCGCCCTGCGCCCTCGTCATCTCGACCCCCGCCGCCATCCTTTCCGCCATCGCGCGCGGTGCGAGGCAGGGAGTCCTCTTCAAGGGCGGGGTGTATCTCGAAAAAATGGCCGAAGTCCGCGTCGTGGTTTTTGACAAGACCGGTACGCTCACCACGGGTAAGCCCGGGCTGACCGACGTTGTCCTCGCCCGAAGCGCGCCGCCCGGTTTCACGGAGGCGGATCTCCTGGGCTACGCCGCCGCGCTCGAATCCCGCTCCGAACACCTCCTTGCAAAGGAAATCGTGGCTGCTGCCACAAAACGCGGACTGTCTCTTCCCCCCATGGACAACTTCGTCGCCCTCCCGGGACGCGGCGTCCATGCCACCCTCGCCGGGTATCAGGTGTGGATCGGCGGCAACCGCATGTTCGAGGAACACGGCGAACAAATCCCGGAAGACCTGGTCGCGGCGAAGGAGCGCCTCGAGCAGGAAGGCAAGAGCGTCCTCATTCTCCACCGCGAGTTGGAGCGCGTCCAGAACGTCGGCGTGCACGAAGCCCAGGGGGGCTGGCTCGGGCTCATCGGCATGGCCGACACCATGCGCAGCGATGTGCCCGAAACCGTCCGTGCCCTCAAACGGCTGGGTATCGAGCGCGTCGTCATGTTGACCGGAGACAACGAAATCGTCGCCGCCGCCATCGCCGGCCAGGCCGGCATCGACGCCTACTA
>JACPGD010000511.1 GCA_016182645.1 Candidatus Hydrogenedentota bacterium
CACATCACCACTTACGATGCAGCCTATCTGGAAATTGCGCTTCGGAAGTCCATTCCCTTGGCAACTCTTGATAGAAGGCTCGCCGAGGCTGCGCGATATGAGGGAGTGCAACTGCTGATTGAGGGACTGTAGCCATATCAAGTGGACAATCACACGTTGTTTCTCCGGAAGAAGCTGGCTTGCGTTTGGACGTTTTTCTGGCTGGCGCCATTGAGGATGCCACGCGTTCGTTTCTGAAAAAGCTGATCAAGGACGGCCAGGTCAGGATCAACGGGCACGTATGCCTGAAACCAGGACGCACCGTGGCGGAAGGTGAGACGATCACCGCGGAAATTCCGCCACCGCCGCCCGCGCTGCCCCAGGCGGAGGACCTGCCGCTCGACATCCTCTACGAGGACGAGCACCTGCTCATCGTCAATAAGGCGCCGGGCATGGTCGTGCATCCGGCGCCAGGGCACTACACCGGCACGCTGGTCAACGCGGTGCTGTATCATTGTCCCGGCATGCAACGCACCGGCAGCGATCTCACGCGGCCCGGCATCGTCCATCGCCTGGACCGGGACACGTCGGGCGTGATGGTGGTGGCCAAGACGCAGCGCTCGTTCACGGACCTGGCGGCGCAAGCGTCGTCGCACAGTTTCGACCGGCGTTATCTCGCCTTGGTGCGGGGCGAGTTCCCCGAGGGTCAGGGGCGGATTGTGGCGGGGGTGGGCCGCAGCCTGGGAGATCGCGGCCGGATGAGCGTCACGGGCATCCGCGCTAAGGAAGCGGTCACCAACTTCGAGGTACTCGAACGCTTCGGCGTCGCTTCGTTGGTGGCGCTCCAACTCGAAACCGGCCGCACCCACCAGATTCGTGTTCATATGCGCTTCGCCGGCCGCCCGGTGCTGGGTGATCCGGTATATGGCGTGACAGATTACAAAGGAATGCATTTGACGCCAGAGATCGAGGCGGCGTTCCGCGGCTTGATTGGCCAGGCGCTCCACGCCGAGCGGCTGGGGCTCACGCATCCGGCCACCGGCGAGCGGCTCCACTTCAGCGCGCCGCCGCCGCCCGATTTCCAGCGCGCGCTCGACGCCCTGCGACACACGCAGGCATAGTCCACTCGAGCTCCAGCTGGCGGTATCCGCTTATCAGACCTGTCAGACCCGTCAGACTGGTCAGACTGGTCAGACCAGTCTTTCCGACCGGTCCGAGCCGCCCGATCCGTCTGATAACCGCACCCCAGCGTCTCGAATAGAATCCCCGCCTGGAGGGTAATTACTGGGGGAGGACGTCGCCGCAACTCGCCTCCGCCCCCTGTTGCACGTTGCGGCGCAGGAGTATACTGATGCTATGTTCGCCGATCGGTTTGGCAGACTGCGCCTGGGCCGTCCCGCCCTGGGCGTCGTGAGCATTGAAGCAGTTCCCCTGCCCTACCTGCGCTGGCTCGCGTGGGCGGGGGTGGCCGGTTTCAGTCTCTGGGGCGCGCTGAGTTACAGCATCGCCTTTTTGGCGTTGCCACCGGTCTGTATTCTTTTCGAGGGGCATCCCTGCATCCGCATTTCCAACAAGCGCTTCGAGTATGGCACTTCCTTCCTGGGCCTTTTCCTCGTGGACGAAGTGCTGCCCTTGTGCGCCATCAAGGACGTGCGTGTCCAGGAATTGCGTTACCGGCAATGGGGCCTCTACCGCGGCCCGGAGGACGACCACAACGCCGGCGCGCGCGGCGCGAACCACGCCGAATCCTACCTCGTCCTGGATGAGGGCGTCGCCGAACTCAAACTACGCCTGGGCCTCAGCGACGAGGAGTACGAATGGCTCGCGGACTACCTCGAAAGTTTCGCGCGGACCGCGGAATTGAACCAGGCAGCCTGACAGACCCCCGGAAGTTCCCCCGCGTCGTCCGCCATGCTCACAAAAATTTTCCTTGACAATCAGCAACGCTTGTGCTATTAGAAAAAGCTGGGGCCATAACCAATCGGGGGATTGTCGCCATGAAGCGGTTTAGGGGGGGGGCATGCGGGTTTTTGGCTGATTTGGTTGTTTTCGCTCGCGCTGACGTGGCCGATGCCGTGCGTGGCCGGGGCTTCCAGCCCCGTTCCCCTCGGGCCAAACAAGTCCGCTTTCCAGGTTACCGTCTCCGCCACCGGTGAAGGCACCATTGAAGTGAACCCCGCCAATCCGCTGGTTCCTCAAGACCCCGAAAACCGTTATCTCGCCGGGACGGTCTTGCACGTTTGGGCCTTGCCGGCGTCTGGCTGGGATTTCATGCAGTGGAGCGGCGACCTGCAAGGTTTCGACAGTCCGATGGAATTGACGCTGGACAGCAACCTCAGCATCGGCGCCACCTTCATCCAAGTGCCCGAAGTTCTCGATGAATCCCTCTGGGACCCCTTTTCGCTGAAGGGTCTTCCACCAGACTCCGGACTCCAGACTCCAGACTTCCTAAAGACCGGCGGTCCCTATGTTCTCACCACGCAGACCACCGGCATCGGCTACGGCAGCATCACGCGGGACCCCGATCTCAGTTCGTACTCCGAAGGCACGCTTGTCAACCTCACGGCAGTGCCAGCCACGGGCTCGGCCTTCGACCGTTGGTCCGGCGATTTCTTCATGGGCTTCCTCGACGACTTCAGTGACGGGAACCACACGTCGAACCCGTACTGGTCCAAGAACGGTACGTGGTCCGCCGCGGACTACGAAATGGCCAACACCGTCCTGTCCAGCAGCGCGCAAAGTTTCTATCAGATGCTCGACAACTCCGATTTCGATCTCCAGTTCCGCTACCGGATCAAACCCGAAGGCACGGCCACGCCCCAGATTTGCGCGCTGCAACTGCGCGACAACACCGCCGATGGCCACCGCATCTATCTCTACTTCCAGGAAGACCAGGCCTGGCTGCGCGAGCGCACGGGGACCAGCCCGAACTATGTCTACACGACCCTGGTCACCAACACCGCCGCCGACTCGACGGAGGACATCAATTACTACGCCGAATTGATCACGAGTGGCGATCATATCGAGGTCTGGCGTTATGTTGTGCCGGAACTGCCCGCCCAGATTCTCTCCACGGACGCCGCCAGTGTCTTCGAGGGCAATGTTCTCGCCTTCCTCGTCTGGCCCAACACGATGGTGGTCTACGACGACATTTACTACACCACCCCCGCCGCCAGCAGCGTCCTCATGGACGCAGACAAGACCGTGACGGCCTACTTCACCCGCCCTTATGACCTCGAACTCGCCACGGAAGGTGAGGGCAGCATCACGGTGGATCCCGAAGGCGCCGCCTTCGAGGCCGGCATGGAAGTCACCCTCACCGCCGTCCCCGCCAGCACCCTCGGCTACAGGTTTGATGGCTGGTCCGGCGATGTCACCAGCACCGACAATCCCATCACACTGACGATGGATGACGACAAGTACATCACCGCCACGTTTGTCTACGATCCCGTCGTCCTTACCCTCAGCCACTTCGGTCCCGCGGGCGCAACCATGACGGCCACTGGTTCCGGCATCCTGGATTCTTACACCAACGCCGAAGGCGATCAGGTATACGAGGCGTTGGAAGGAAGCCAGATTGAACTCAGCGCCACGGGCATCACGGACTGGTACTTCTATGGTTGGTATTTCGCAGTGCAGGATCAGATGGCACTCGGTACCCCGCACACGTTTCAACTGGATGAGACGCAAGAAATCACCACACTTTTTGCATATCGTCCCGGGATTGGGAATTTGGATCTCTACGCTGATTTCCAATATTTCCTGGCCGAGTTGGACGCAGAAGGGCAGGAAGCCAGCTGGGACAAGAACCTAAAGGAACTCATCAACGGCGAATGGCAAATTCTTGGCAACGGCATTCCAGACATCGCGGAACTCGCCTTGCTCAATGCCGTACTGCTGAACCTGCATCTCGACTTCTCCGCCGATGGCGGTACTTCCCACCTTGCCAGCTATAACGCCTGGGTGAATAACCTTTCGCGCGCCCAAACGGATTTGGCAAGTATGGATGCGCGCTTGCAACGCGTCGTGGCCGCTTTCATGACCGTTGGGGACTCTGGGTCGGTCACTTACATTCACGATACTGCCGCTGCAGAATGGTCCCTGACCCTGGACGAGACCAATTACGAGACACAAAACAAGGAAACACTCGCGTACACCAAGGATGCCGATGGCGACAATGGAACCAACAATTACGAGTGGGGAAACAGTTCCGGTGGTACCTTTGCCGAACGAGTTGGCAACTACAGCCAACACGCTCTAGACAACACCATTGGTGGAGGCGGCGAGGGTGAGGGTGAGGGTGAGGGTGAGGGTGAGGGCGAGGGCGAGGGCGAGGGCGAGGGCGAGGGCGAGGGCGAGGGCGAAGGCGAAGGCGAAGGCGAAGGCGAAGGCGAAGGCGAAGGCGAAGGCGAAGGCGAAGGCGAAGGCGAAGGCGAAGGCGAAGGCGAGGGTGA
>JACPGD010000512.1 GCA_016182645.1 Candidatus Hydrogenedentota bacterium
TACGACGACTTCTGGGCACTCCCGAAATCGGCCCAGGCCGAAGCCATCTGGCAAACGCTTTTCCTCGATCACGCGCCCCTCAGCGAAGCCTGCCGCGGCGTCCTCACCGTCCTCGGCAAACTTGGCCTTGACCTCCGCGCGCGCAATCTTGCCGCCTACCGCGCCTGGTTCGCTGAACAAGAACCCGATGCCTACATCAACAAGGTCTTTCAACTCGCCCGCATCAAGTCGGCCGTCGTGACCAACGACCCCTTCGATGACGCCGAGCGCCCCGTCTGGGAGGGAGGCTACACCGGCGACCCGCGCTTCCACGCCGCCCTCCGCATCGATCCACTGCTGAATAACTGGCCGAATGCCGCCGCACGCTTGAAAGGCTGTGACTACAACGTTTCCACCAACCTCGACGACAACACCTTCGCCGAAGTACGCCGCTTCCTCAAACACTGGGTCAAGCGCATGAACGCGCTCTACATGGCCGTCAGCCTGCCCCCGGACTTCGCCTTCCCCGAAGACTCATCACGCGCCCGGATCATTGAGCACGCCATCCTTCCCGTCGCGCGCGAGTTCAACATTCCCTTCGCCCTCATGATCGGCGTCAAGCGCCAGGTCAACCCCGCCCTCCGCCTCGGCGGCGACGGCGTTGGCTTGGCCTCCGTGGATGCCGTCGAACATCTTTGCGCCCAGTTCTCCCAGAACAAATTTCTCGTCACCTTGCTCGCCCGCGAAAACCAGCACGCGCTCTGCGTCGCCGCGCGCAAGTTCCGCAACCTGCTCGTCTTCGGCTGCTGGTGGTTCCTCAACAATCCCAGCCTCATTGAGGAAATGACCCGCATGCGCCTCGAACTGCTTGGCCCCAGCATTATCCCCCAACACTCCGACGCCCGTGTCCTCGACCAGGTCATCTACAAGTGGGACCACTCCCGCGAGATCATCGCCCGCGTCCTCGAACAGAAATACGCCGACCTCGCCGCCACCGGCTGGATGCTCCAAGAGGCAGAAATCCGCCGCGACGTCGAAGCCCTCCTCGGCGGCGTCTTCTGGCGCTTTCTCGACCAAAAATTATAGTCTGGTCGCAGCCACTTCCCTTCTTAGACTGTACCAATACTGCATTTATTGAATTAAATGCCGTGCTTTCTCATTTTGGGAAGAAGTGCGTCCCAGAATAAGAACTTGAACAGGCCAAAACGCCAAATCTCCCACCGGAACAGGAGTTTTCAAGGATTTTTGTGCGGCATGACAATTGCTTTTGCTCTATGGTTGAGCCTCGGGGTTATTGTGACCCTTTACGGCTTGGTGATTGAAGCCACAAGCGCAGGAGATTTCTATTATGGCCGCGACAAGGACAAGAAGACGAATACCTCCTTCCCTCAAACCGGCTTTTGTCGTGAAAAAGAACGGCAAGACGGAGGCGGCGAAGAAAAAGGCCAAAGGCTCGAAGAAAGCGCCCGCCGCCACACTCATTCAGGTCTGGCCGACTGATCCCATGGGCGGGGCGCCCCCGCTGCAAGTGACTCCCCCGCAACTGCCGGGCGCACCGTTGTCCACCCGGATCGTGGATCCGCAACAGACGCCCCCACCCCAAATCTACCTGACCGGTACGGCCGAATTCCGCTATTGGACCGCGGCCGAGGTGCTGCGCCGCGCCGCGCAGTTCTGGTCGTCGTTCGGGATCACCGCCTGGCATCAGAATATTCCGGGGGCGCTGCCGGTGCGCCTGGATGACGGTGTTGACCTCAATGCCTACTACGCGCGCGACGCCTATCCTCCCTATAACATCAAGCAGGGACTGTCGTTCTTTCACGACACCGTCACGGACACCTCGACTGGTCAGCATGTGATGGTGTATTCGGGCGAGAGCCCCGACGTGGTGTCGCACGAACTCGGCCACGCGGTATTGGACAAACTGAAGCCACAACTCTTCAGCATGGCGACCACAGAAGCCGCCGCCTTCCATGAGTCCTTCGGAGACATGAGTTCCATTCTGACGGCGCTGCAATTGCCGCAAGTGCGCCTGGCGATTCTGGGAGAGACCAGCGGGCATCTGTGGCGGAACTCGAGCGTCTCGCGCCTGGCTGAACAACTGGGTTGGGCGATCCGCCAACGCTACCCCTTTGCGGTCGATGCCGATTCCCTGCGCAACGCCTCCAACTCGTTTTCCTATGTGGATCCCGCTTCGCTTCCGCCGGATGCCCCGGCCACGCAACTCTCCCGTGAACCCCACAACTTCTCTCGTGTCTTCACCGGTGCCTTTCTCGAGGCGCTCGGCGGCATGGTGCTGACCTTGGCCGACCCACCGTCCGAGACCGACGTGGCCCAGGCGGCAGCAGACATGGGCCGCCTGCTGGTGGCCGGCATTGCCGCCGCCCCGACAAACGTGCAGTTCTTCCGGGCCGTGGCAAGGGAAATGATCGCCGCGGATGCGGCCATCTTCAATGCAAAGTATGGCGAGGCATTGAAGCGGGCCTTTATGCGGCGCAAATTGCTGCCGTTGCACGCCATCAGCGCGGCCGCAAGCGCCACCGCCACGGCCGCCTCGGCGGCCAGCAGCGTCTTGACCACAGTGTCGTTGAACGGCGCGTCGGTGGGCATGCCGGGCATTACGATCTATGCAGTTGCCCCCGCGGCCCAAGCCATGGCCACCGGCGAAGCCGCGGGTGGAGTGGCCGTGGCGTACGGCGAGACCCACGCATTCATCGAGCAACTCGTATTGCGTGGCAGACTCGCGGCAGAGCCGCAGTTGGCCGGCGCCGTGGCGCTCCCGTTCGCGGCCGCCCCCAAGCGCGTTACGCATTGCATGGTGCGTAAAGACAGTGGCGCCGAACTGCACCGCCTGGGCTTCGAGTGCGGGTGCTGTTCCTGAGACTTCTGGTAAAATTCAAGCAGGAGGTAATTGTTATGGCCAAGAAGACACAACCGACTCCTGCGCCACCAGAGGAAGCGGTGGAAGCCGAGCGGCAATTTGTTGAGTCGCTTGTGGGGAGCGGTCAGGCCGCGAAACGTAGGCCCGACGGTTCGCTGCCGCCCGGCGCCACCCACGAATTAGTCGAAGGTGATGATGGTCAGATGAAAGTCGTGCGTAAGCGGTTTTCAGCCTTCTGACCGAATGCCTGGTATTGCAGGGGGTGGCGCCATGCCGCCCCCCCCGCTTTGTACCGCTTCCCAGGATTCCCCTCACGATTTCTTCGCCACCAACGCCCCTAGCCCATCCTCAAACCCCTCCATCTTCCCCTGCAACCGTGTCACCACTTCCGGCGCCTGTTCCACGAGATTGTTTTGTTCCCCCGGGTCCTGCTCCAAATCATACAGCAGCCACCCATGCCCCTCGGCCCCATTTGCGCCTTTCTCCCGCGGCCGGTGCAGCTTCCACTTCCCGGACCGCATCGCCTGCAGCTCGCCTACGTGGTGGAAATAGAAATCCTCCTTCGGCCGCGCGCCGTCACCCGTCATCATTGGGCTGATATCAAAACCATCCAACGCGCGATCCTGCACCGGCGCACCGCCCGCCAAGGCCACCAGTGTGGGCAGGAGGTCCACGGTCATCGCTGGCCGTTGCTCGACGCGCCCCGCTTCAATCCGGCCCGGCCAGCGCATGAGGCACGGCGTGCGCACACCCCCCTCGAAGGTCGTCCCTTTGCCGTCCCGCAACGGCCCCGCGCTGCCACCGTGCTCTTTTTTGATCAGCCACGGCCCGTTGTCACTCATGAACACGACCAATGTCCGTTCTTCCAACCCTTGCTCCTTCACCGCGGCCAAGACCTGGCCCACGCTCCAGTCCAGTTCCTCGATCACGTCCCCATACAGCCCCTGCGCGGATTTGCCACGGAACTCATCGGACGCATGGATTGGGACATGCGGCATCGAGTGCGGCATGTACAAGAAAAACGGCTCGCCGCGATGCTGAGCGATAAACGCGACCGCCTGCTCCGTATACCGCTTTGTCAGCGTGTCCTGGTCCGCCGGCTGTTCAATCACCTCTTCACCGCGCATCAGCGGGATCGGCGGATCGCCCCGCTTCTCCACGTCCATGTCATTGCTGTAGGGAATCCCGTAATAAGAATCGAATCCGTGCCGCGTCGGCAGAAATTGCGGCAGATGCCCCAGGTGCCACTTGCCGATGCAGCCCGTGGCGTAGCCCAGTGGCTTCAATGCTTCCGCAATGGTCAACTCGCTCTCGTCAATCCCCGTCGTGCTGAACGGGAATAGCACGTGGTGGAACCCTTGCCGGATCGGGTAGCGCCCGGTCAACAGCCCCGCCCGCGACGGCGTACACACCGGTGACGTGACATAGAAGTCCGTCCACCGCAGCCCCTCCTTCGCCATTCCGTCCAGGTGCGGCGTCCGGATCTTCTCCGCGCCATAACATCCGAGGTCGCCATAGCCTAAGTCATCTGCAAAAATGAGGATGAAATTGGGTGGACGCGGCGTGCCCCCATCATCCCCTTGAGCGCCCTGGTCAGCTTGCCTGGCCGTGGCGCATGCCGCCAACCCGGCCGCCCCGGCCGCCCCCGCAGCCATCCCCTGAAGCCATACCCTCCGGCTGATATCCATACTCTTTCTCCCGCCCATGCAACACGCGGCATTCTTGACAATTTGTCCCAGCCGTTCAACCACTTCTCCGCACCTTTTATCCCTCATGCCCCATCCCACGGTCCAGCGCCAGCCCTGCCCCCTGCGGCTACGCCGCGAAGTGCTCTGCCACCTTGCGCACCGCCGCCGCGCATTGTTCGATGTAGGCTTCACTCATCTCCTCATGGATCGTCACACGCACTCCCGTCGCCAGTATCTTCTCCGCCTCTGGCGTTTCGTGCTTGGTGAAATCCATGTTGGTAAGGCCCATTTCCTTGACCGGCCAGTGTCCCGCAAAGAAGCCGTGATTGAGGAAGACCGGGTTACGGTGCAGCGGCACGGGGATGTAGCCCGCGGAGCACTGCACGCCCTCCGCCGCCAGGGCTTTTGTGAACTCGTCCCGGTTGCAGGTGAACGCCTCGGGCTGAACGCGGAACATGTAGAACCAGTAGACAGCGCGGTCTTCCGAATGCACCTCGTGCGGCAGAATGCCGGCAATGCCTTTGATTTGCTCCGTGAGCGCATTTCCCAGTTTCGCCCGCCGTGCCGCGATATCTTCGAGCCGGGTGAGCTGTCCCGCGACCATGGCCGCCTGCGGCTCGCTCATCCGGTAATTCGTGCTGAAGTTCTCGAATTGGCCCCCCTTGATACGGTCAAAACCCTTGTCGCCGAAGCGTTGCAGGAGCGGCCCGAACCGCTCGTCGCTCGAGGCTGCCATACCGCCATCACCGCAAGTGATGTGCTTCGAGTTCTGCAGGGAAAAACACGCGATGTGCCCTACGGTCCCGATCGGACGTCCGTGATACTTGGCGCCCCAGGCCTGCGCGCAATCCTCGATGAGCACCAGATTGTGCTTATCGGACAGAGTGCGCAGCGCGTCCAGGTCGCACGGATTGCCCGTCAAATGTACTGCGATGATGGCCTTGGTCTTGGGCGTAATGCGCCGCTCCACGTCGGCCACGTCCAGGTTGTAAGTGGCCGCGCCCAGATCCGCGAAAACCGGCACCCCCTGCTGATAAATCAATCCGATGACCGTCCCGATGTCCGTGATGGGCGCCGTAATGACCTCGTCCCCGGGCGCCAGGCCCATGGCGGCAACGGCAATGTGGAGCGCGGCCGTGCCTGACGAGCACGGCATCACATATTTCAGCGGGCAGAACTGCTGGAACCGCTCCACCATGAGCGTCGTTTGCGGCCCCTTCCAGTAGAAGAGCGTGTCCTGGCCCAGCATCGCTTCGAGGCGCTCCCGTTCCGGCGCACCAAAATGACGCGCCGCCGAGGGCGATTCCGTGACTGCCTTCTCGCCCCCATCCAGGGCGAGCACCGGCTTTTCTGCACCCCCGGCGTCTGTGTTGGGCAATGCGCCGGCCAAGGCCGCGCCGGCCGTGGCCGCCAGGAAATGACGTCTTGGCATCGTGTGCGATGGTTCCATGCTTCAAGATCTCCTTCAGAACAGGTCAAAGCAATGAGCAACAATCTTTCTTCATGCAGGTAAGGCGCATCATTGGGGATTCAACAGCCGGCGGGCATTGTCCATGGTCACGGCGGCGAGTTGCGCTTCCGCCAAGGCGGATTCTTTCAGTTTCAACACCGCCGCCACGGGATAGAACAGCGGAGCGTGTGAACCAAACAGCACCTGCTCCAGCGGGACATCCTCCAATAGATTCGCCACGCCACCCAGACCCTCGACCGTGGCAATCTCGCAGTATACGCCGTGCTCAACGGCCAGCCGCCGGAGCAAATCGCGCGGTACGGTACGCACCGCGTTGAGCAAGAGTACTTGCGCGTCAGGGATCGAGGTGAGCACGCCGGGAAGCGGCGCGCAGTCCACCGGGGGCACGCGCAACAACGGATGCATCATGCGTTCATCTTCCAGCGTCACGGTGAGCTGAACGAGCAGCTTGCGCGCCGTGGCCTGCCGCAACACCTCCGCGAGCACCGGTTGCTCCAGTGTGTAACCGTGGTAATTCGGGTGGAGCCGAATGCCGGGCATCTGATACAGCTCCGCACACCGGCGCAGGTCCTCCTCCCAGTCGGGCAACATTGGATTCACCGCGCCAAACGGGAGCAGGAAGCCGTCCGACGCGGCGCACGCTTCCGCCAGGCGCGCGTTCACCCCCTCGATGTCCTTGTGCAGCAGGGCATCAAAACTGCCGCACCACGCCTGCGTGATGCCGAGCCCGCGGAGTTCCGCCACAAGCGCGGCGGGTTCGTCCCAAGCCAGACGCCGCAGCGGCCAGCGCGACAGACTTGCGTTTACATCGATGATCTGGCCGCTCACGGCGTGATTCCCTTGGCGCCCAAAATGGGCGCGAGCACCCGCTTGAAGTTGTCGGCCAGTATCCGCTGCTTGTCCTCGTCCGAAATCCTCGCACCAAGCACCTTGGCCAGTTGGGATGCGAAGCTGCGCCCGCCGATGTCGCTGCCATACAGCACGCGCTCCGCTCCCAGCTCGCGCACGGCCATCTCGGTAAGACCAGCCGTAGGATCGCCGCCGCCGAGGTCCGTGTAGATATTCCGATAAGGCCGAATCGCACGGATGCCCTGCTCCCAGTCGCCGCCGGTGTGACCACAGATAAACGTGGCCTCCGGATGGCGCTCCACCAGCGCCGCCAGTTCCATCGGCGTGGACTCTCCCGGCAGGTTTCCCGTGATCTTGAGCCAGGTGTGTTGGAGTATGGGCGCCCGCAACTCTGCGGCCCGCGCGACAATGGCGTCCAGTTCCGGCGCGTTGCAGTGTTTGGCCACCCACAGTTTCACACCTACCAGCGGACCATCGCTCACGCAACGATCCAGTTCCTGGAGACTCTCCTTGACGTATTGCGGGTTCAGATAGACAAAGCCAAATGCGCGATGATGCCAATGGCTCAGCGCCTGCATCACTTCATCATTCTCCTGGCGGAACTTCTCCGGCGTGGGCTCGTAATTCCAGTCCATCCCCATGAACACACAAAAGCGGGCAACCCCCATGCGGTCGGCATACTCCACCAGACGCGCCATGCGCTCGTCGGGTGTCCGTCCCGGCACCCCCGAGAGATGACCATGTAAGTCCCAGATCTCCAGAAGACTGCTCCTTGGAAGCTATGGGAAGAATGGGAAATAGGGGAAGTATGGGAGGAACTGACAAGCCTTTATCTCTTCCATCCTTCCCATACTTCTCATCCCCTCACTCGTCACTCCACACCGGCCTGTGCCGCGGTATCTCCGCGCGGAAATCTCCAAGGCTCGACCAGTGCAACGGCTTGCTCAGATCCACTTCCGCCACCGCGACCGTTCCCCATTCCTTCGCCTGCGCGATGACCTGTCCTTCGCGGTCAAACACGCCCGTGATCATCCAATTCAGTTCCGTGCCGCAGTACGTGCTGCTCACCACGTAGACGTGGTTTTCGCAGGCACGCGCCGCGGCCAGCAGCGGGTTGCAGCCCGCCACGGGAAACGCAATGACTTCCGCGCCACGGTTGCTTAGTTCGCGCGCCACCTCCGGGAAGAAGCCGTCGTAACAAATCATGATGCCCAACTTGCCGAAGGCCGTGTCAAA
>JACPGD010000090.1 GCA_016182645.1 Candidatus Hydrogenedentota bacterium
CCTAAACCTGCACCAACTCCCCGCTTTGCTGCACGTTCCGGACTGTGCTGCGTGTTCCCGTCCGGCACAGAGGCCGGACGCTACGACCGTAACCATTCGTGGATACGTCACGGTAATTCGGAAAGTGTGCACTAAGCTATCGTCCACTCTATCGCGTGACTTCCGGCTGGTCTAAAGAGCACGGGCGAGGCGATTGGGTAATCGCTCCGGATGATTCGCCGCAGGCCCATCACGCGCCGGAGCTCACCGCTGTCGGCCGCGGGCGGCTGGGGGGACGCGCAGTGCCGCCGGGCAGGCCCGCCGTCCGGAGGTGGGGCAGTAGTTGGTGGGCCATGAACTGCACCGCGACCAGAAAGACCCCGAAGACGAGGCCGATGACCGCGGCGACAATCGCGAGCGCGGTACGTGGCACACCCGCAGGCTTGTCGACGGGCACTGCTTCACCAATCTGCGCGATATCCGTGGTGGAATCCGCCAGGGCCAGTTTCGCGCCCAAGGACTGGCTCGCCAGCATTTTGTATTTGTCCTTCTGTTGCTCTAGTTCCCGGTTGAGGCGGCCAATGGTGAGGGTGGCCTCCCGCTTCAATTTCTCTCGTTCCTCTTCCCGCTGGCGTGTCAGTTCGAGACGCATGTCCTCGCGCTCACGCCGCAGCTTATCTTTCTCCACGCCGTGGCGGCGCTCCGCCTCCGAAATCTCATATTGCGCCTGGTGCAGTGCGATAAACTGGGTATCAAATTCCCCTCGCTCGACCTCGAGCTGCGCCAACAGGTACTGCTCCTGCTGCGGCAGCGTATTCAACTCGACCCGCGTATCCGCAATCGACTCCATCAGCGTCAAATGGACCGGATTCAGTGTCTCCTCGCGCAGTTTCAGCGATTCCAGTTCCGGCGGCAGGCCGCCGGTATTTTGGTCGAGTGTCAATTTGTCCCAGATCGCGTCATCGGTGATGGCCTTGGAAACTGGCAGGTACAAATCATGCTGCTGCAGTTCGCTTTCCAGTTGCTTGAGCCTTTCCTGCGTGTCGGCGAGGTCCTTGCGCACTTCCCGAAGCTGTTCTTCCCAGGCCAGAATGGTGTCCTCGCTGTCCGTAAGTTCTGCTTCGCGCAAGTGCAACTTCTTCTCCGCTTTCAGATCGCGCAGTTCCTGCTCCTGACGATCGACCAGCGCCTTGATCACCTGGTCTGTCTCATTATCCATCGCCAGTTTCTTGTTTTCTGTTTCAATGTCAAATTCGGCGATCTTGTCCGCGTAGAGATTTTCCGCCTGTTGATACCGGTTTTCATAGCTTTCCAGGGCGCCGGAAACATTCTCGTATTCCCCCCCCAGATAGTCGGAAGAAAGCTTTTTCGTGCGCGATGAATACTCGACCAGCAGATCTTGCGTCACTTTTGCCCACGTATTGGCCAAGATCGCCGCCGTCCCCGGCGATTCCGCATCCGCGCTGAGCGAGATGACTTTCGAGTATTCGGTGCCATAGGCCGTCTTCTGGTTGATATCGATACTGGCGGCAAGGGCCTTTTTTAGCATGCTTATTTCGGAGTACTCTTCATAATCATCGTCTGGCAATCCGGCCGCCGCCAGTTTTTCTCGCACCATATGGAGGGCCGCATCGCTGGTGATGATCGTTTCATAGTCCTTGACATGCATCGTGGCGGGCATCAGGCTGGCAATCTCCTGCGTGCCTCCCGCCACCTTGAATGGTGGCGGATACACCGCCAACGTGGCCACCGACTCAAATTTTGGCCTGCTTGAGAGCACCGCCGAAACGCCGATCAAGAAGGCGACCAGGGTGACCGCCAAGATGACGCGCCAGCCATTCAAGATAACATTCGTATAGCGCAGGACCTGGATGGTGGGGTTCACTTGAAGTTTCATTGTTCCCTTCTCACCTCTCACGGGGCGTCCGGGGCCGTACCGGCAGGCAGGTAAAGGTCGACACGGTCGAGCGACACCTGGCTTGCGGGACCCGGAGGCACTTTAATTCCAAAACCATTGATGAACCCATCGTCGGCAGCGTACCCTTCGAGTTCGGCCGCCTCCTTACGTTCCTGGTAAAAAGGCCGGGCGATGGAAAACTCCAGCCAGCCCATCTCAAGAGTCCCGGAGGGTGGGTCGAGAGTCATCGTTGAGACATGTGCGGCTTCAAACCAGTACGTAATGAGCCATTGCACGTTTGCCGCGCCGCTGGCCCGGGCATAAGCCCTCAAACCAAAAGGCTTCGGTCCAAGCGGGACATAGGCCGGAACAGACAGTCGAAGCGCCTCCGCGCCGCTGTTCGCGGCCAGGCTGACCGTGGCGCTGTTGCCGCCCGTGATCGAAGCCGCTTCAATCGAGGCCGCGGAAACCAGTTCCGCCTGAGGCTCGAGGGCTGGGGCGGGCGCCGCCTCCACGCTATTGAAATCTTCCAGAATGATGAACGGCTCCGCTACCCACAGCGCTTTCTTCTCTTCCTCTTGGAGCGTTGAGGCCAAGTCATACAGATATCGGACCGGATCTCCGCTGGCAACACCCGCCGCCGAGTAGGCACGCAACGCTCCCTGACTGTCGCCTTGGCCGAGTAGCGATTGACCCAGTTCACGGCCAAATGCTTCGGCCTCGCGCCTATCTTGCGGGCGAGTGGCGTAGTAGCGCCGGACCCAGAATCGGGCGGCGGCTTCGAAGTGCGCCAGAGCAGACGGAATATCGCCCAAGCCTGCATGCGCCTTGGCTTCGAACAAGTAGGCCAGTCCCAAGTGGGTGTCTTGGTCCAGCGCCGATCGGGCCGCTCCCGCGCAGATCCTCAGGACTTGGGCAAAGTCTTGTTGTTCAAGGGCTTCGCGACAATAGGATTCAAAGCTGTAGGCACTGTACTTGGTGACTTCCGTGGCCGCGGCGCGGATGAACCAGAAAGCAGGCGCCAGCGCCAGTGTCAACAATATGACCAGCACGACGTACAGTTTCCATCCCAGGAAGGGTTGGGGCAGGGCGAGAGTCTCAGTAACCTTAACCTTGTTATTCATAGGTGTTTACAGATAGCTCCTTGACGGCGGGGATCATCCCACCCAAGCGTCATAATGTCAAGCGCCTTTTTGCGGTTCTTGCGATTTTGCGGCAGGCTACGTTATCATGGCAACAGTCTAAGGCGCACGTGGATTCGCGGTTTTTATGGCCGCATTATAAGGGGAAACATGCCTCCGAGCGATTCTGAAGCGGCTGCGGGCGTTGTCCCCGTGAGTCTCCGGCGGAGCAACGAGCTCGCCGCGGAATCACGTGAGCGCTTCCAGGTGCTGGCCCTGACCATTCTGTCCGATGCGGTCATCCTGGCGTTTGCCTTTGGCGTGGTCACCGTAACTCGTTACCATACCTTGATTTATCTCGACAATCTCTGGTTGTTGCACCGGGACCAGTTCCTGGTTTCCACCGGCTATCTGGCGGCCATTGCCATCGCGGGCGGCTATTCCCCCTCGCGAATTCTGGATCGCTTTGATGCCGTCTACTTTCCTGCTTTGGCCGTGGGCGTAGCTGGAATCGCGTTCCTTGCCTTGTGGTCACTGGTGCCGGACGGCTGGTTCGCCTTGTCGCGCCGGGAACTCTTCATTGGTACCTTCGCCGGCGTGGCATTGCTTGCCGTGTGGCGATTCTATTTGGGCGGGTTGGCCTCAAACTTCGCTTCGCTGCGCCGCGCGTTCGTCGTGCTGGGCCCGGAGGGAGAAGCCAAGCGCATTTGCGAGGAGATCCTGAAGGCTGGGGGCGCCCAATGCGAAGCCGCGTTTGCCGCGCTGGAAGAACTGGAGCAGGAGGTGGAGGAGGACCGCACCCGGGCGGAACTGCTGTATCGCAACCGTGACGCGATCATCGCTCTGACGCATCCCAACCGCCATGAACTCATTCGGACCCTTGAGTTCTGCGAACAGCATTGTGCCCGCACCTTCATCTATCCCAGCCTTCATGACACGCTCTTCTTCCCCCACAGCAAGGTCCTGGCCGTGGGGGGAGTGCCCCTGATTGAAGTGTCGAGCCGGCGCCTCTTCACGCCATACCTTATCATGAAGCGCCTGATCGACATCGGCGCCGCCGGCTTTGGGCTTCTCCTGGCCGCTCCGATCGGCGCCGCCACGGCGTTGGCCATCGTCGCCACCTCACCTGGTCCTGTCTTTTACACCCAGGAACGCGTTGGACTCGGCGGGCGCCGCTTTAAGCTCTATAAGTTCCGCTCCATGGTGGCCAACGCCGAAGCGAACACAGGCCCCGTTTGGGCCGCCTCGAACGACAGCCGCGTCACCCCTGTGGGCCGCTTCATCCGCAAGCACCGCATTGATGAGATCCCGCAACTGATGAATGTTCTCAAAGGGGACATGAGCCTCATCGGCCCGCGCCCGGAACGGCCCCACTTTCACGAGGAATTCTGTAAGAACTGGCCGCTCTTCGAGCGCCGTCTGGCCGTCCGCCCGGGTGTCACCAGTCTTTCGCATGTTCTCGGCTCCTACGAGTCCGACCCGGTGGACCGTCTTCGCTACGACCTCATTTATATCAACAATCTCTCTTTCATTATGGATGTGCGTATTCTCGCCGCCACCGTGCGCGTCGTCCTCGGCGCGAAGGGGGCGCAGTGAAACTTACCCGTAAGGAACTGCCGAATCCCAGAAAAATTCTTGCCGTATGGTCGGGGGGCATCCTGCTGGTCCTGGCCGTGCTCGGCCTTTACACCCTGCTGCTCCATTCACAAGTCGAGGCGCTGCGTGTGCGCAGTCCCTGGACCTACCTCAAGGAAGCGGAGCGCCTGCAAGGCCTGAACAACTCCGCCGCGGCCCTCCGCATGCTGGAGAAGGCACAGGCACTGGCTCCGGACGATCCCCTGCCGTTCGAACGCGCGGGCCGCATCTACTACGACACCAAGGAATGGCAGCAGGCGCTTGACGCCTATACGCGTGCCCTGCGCCTCGGCAGCCGCGAGATCGACGTGCGCGGCAAGGCCATGTGGTGCATGATTCGCCTAGGCCGCAATCTCGAGGGCGCCCAGTTTGGGGAAGCCTGCGTGAAGGAAGGTCTCAGTACAGACAGCTTCTACCGCTATATTGCCGAAGCGTACCGCCGCGCGGGGAAAGTTCCCGAGGCCACCAAGTTCTATGAGGAGGCACGGCGGAAGGCCCCCAATGATCTGGCTATCCTCCAACGCCTGATGGAAATGTACACCACGCTGAGTGAAACCAAGAAAGCGGAAAACCTCCAACAACTGCTTACCGACCTGGAATCGGCCCCCTGAGCCGCGTGGGCGCCCTATTCACAGCCGAAGCCACTAACCGGGGACCATCAGGGTGCCGCCCGCGAATCCTCCTATAAAAAAGCCTGCCGACGCGACGAAAAAACGCCCACGCAAGCCGGCCGCGCGCCGTAAGAGCAAGACCGCCGCGCCCTATTCTGTTGAAAGCGTGGGACTCGATGCGTTCCTTTATGTGCCAGGGAGGCTTGTTCCTGCTGTCGTCCAGATCCTCACCGTCACGGTGCTCACCTACTGGTTCACGGTCGAGGAGATCGGCGGCTACGATCTGGCCTTCCGCTTCGTGCTTTTCCTCAGCACGTTCACATTCATGTGGGTGAACATGGCCGTCCTGCGCTTTTATGCGCCCTACGAAGCGCGGGAGGCCCGCGTCTTCGCGCCCGTTACAGGATTGATCCGCTATGGCGCCACGGGACTCGGCGTCGTTATCACCGTGGTCGTCTACGCTACCGGGATGGCCAAGCCATTGGGCGTACCCGGTGAATTGTTGCTGCCGGGGCTTGCCGTGTTCATCGGGTACAGCTTCTACGAGTGCGGGCTGGCAGTCCTGCGCGCGAAACACCGCCCGATCACGTACTCGGTGGCCACCACACTGAATGCCGGACTGCGTCTGCCACTGGCCATCGGCTGCTTCGTCTGGCTGCACATGGGTGTCGAGGGGATGCTCTGGAGCATGGCGGCCACGTACCTGCTGGCGCATGTGCTCATTCTTGCGCGGCACCTGGGCTGGCCCGGCGCCCTCGAAACGCAGGAGCGGAAGAAACTGTTCCGGGACATTCTTGATTATGGCCTTCCCATCTGGTTGACGCAGGTACTTAACTTTTTTCTGATCAATTTGGACCGGTGGCTCATTAATCTTCTTGGCACTACCGCGGAAAACGGACTGGCAGGTGTGGGTTTGTATAGCGTTGCGACGACCCTCGTGGATCAACCAGTGACACTCGTTTTTCAGACGTTCACATTGGCTGTTTTTCCTTCGGTGGTGGCGTTGTGGGAGAAGCACGGGAAAGAGGCAACGGAAGACCTCCTGAAAGGCCTCACACGATTGTATTTTCTGCTGTGCCTCCCGCTGGTGGTGTTTTTCACGATGCTCGCCAACCCCATCTTTCAGGTGCTGGCCCATGGCGAGGCGCGCACTGCCTACTCCGCCTCAGGCTGGATCGCGACGGCCTCCTTCTTTTATGGCCTCAGCTACTTTGCGAGCTTCGGCCTGCACGTGTCCAAGCGGACGAAGCTCTTATTGGCCGCCACCGTGTTTGCACTCCTGATCAACGTGGCCGCCAACGCATTCCTGATTCCGAGAGAAGGATTCCTGGGCGCCGCCCAGGCCCGGCTTATCTCCAACTTCGTGCTCACCGCCGCCGTGGCGGCCGCGGGCCACCGCTTCCTCCGCTGGCGCCTCCCCCTGATCTCCTTTCTGCGGATTTTCGCGGCTGCCCTCGCCGCTGGAGGCGCCGCCTGGTTGCTGGCCTACTTTGTGGCGGTCAATGTCGTTAGTCTCGCGCTAATCCTGAGCGCCGCCGCGCTGCTTTATTTCCTGTTCTTGCTGTTCCTGCGTGAACTCACCTCCCAGGGTGTTGCTGAGAGCGCCAGCCAAGTGCTCACTCGTTTACGCGGCACGAAAGACAGGGGACGCAGGGACAGCAGGGACAACAGAACCAGGTGAACTATTTTGTGTGAAAGTGTGAAGGTGTAAAACGTGCGGAGGTATGTTTAGCATGCATTTCGCGCCTATCGAACGTCCGGCAGGGATAGTCTTGCGCATCGCATACTGGGTGGCAAAACGGCGCTACGGCAAGGTCCCCACGGTAATGAAGGTACTCTACGCGCGCCGCCCCATATTTCTCTGGGCGTCGCTGAAGATCGCCAATACGCTTCCACGCGTTAAGCTAGAACCTGAACTGCGGCTGCTCATTGGTGCCTATGCTTCCTTCCTCAACGGCTGCATGTTTTGTCGCGACCTCGCCGAAGCGGAAGCGGTGAAGCACCGGATTGGTCTTGACAAATTCAAAGCCCTCCAAGCGCCGGAGCAAAGCGATGCGTTCAATGCGCGTGAGCGCGCCGCCCTCGCCTATGTTGCCGCGCTCCTGAAGGATAAGCACGTGCCGGAATCCACCTTTGAATCCCTGCGCAAGCACTTCAATGATGTGGAGATTCTCGATATCATCTGGCTCACCGCCGCCGAGAGTTATTTCAATGCGCTCGCTGTTCCACTGGGAATCGGCAATGACGGCTTGCGCCAACTGGCCGAAAGGAATTCCGCGCGCGCGTGAGAGGGCATTGCGCCAATGGGCTATGAATCAGTGGGCCTTGGGATATTTACGTTGCTGTCTGTGGCGCCGGCCGTGCCAATCGTGCTTTTGGGAACGCGGTGGCTACGCGCACCCAAGCGCCAGAGCATCAAGCCTCTCTTGCTGAGCATTGCGGCAGCACTCTTCGTTTATGCCGTCGTTTGGCTCGATGCATTCATCATCGAGCCGAATTGGCCCGTGCTTACCACGATCACACTGGATGCGCCCATCAAGAAGCCGCTGACGATTCTCCATCTCTCCGATCTTCACCTTGAACAGGATCATCCGCGACGAGAGCAATGGCTGGTGCGCAGGCTCGCGGACCTCAAACCCGACCTCATCGTACTCACGGGGGACATCCACCAGATGGAGAACTTCAACGCCGACTCGCTCCGGCAGGTGCTCTCGCGGCTTCGCGCACCGCTTGGCGTTTTTGGCTGTGTTGGCTTCGATCATGTCAGCGTGTTGCGAGACGCTGCCCCAAACCTCCGGATGCTCGTGAACGAAGCGGTGGTGCTGCCGTGGGGGGATCAAACCGTTGGCATTGCCGGCTTGACCGATGCCGGAAAGCATGACGCCGCTTACGCAGCCATGGCCTCGGCGGATTTTCGGATCATCCTGAACCATACACCGGACCTGATTGAGGAAGCCGCAAAGGAGTCCGCACACCTCTATCTCTGCGGGCACACCCATGGCGGACAGGTGCGCATTCCGTTCTGGGGCGCCATCATCACGAACACAGACACGGGCAAGCGCTACGAGGCGGGACCGTACAGCGTGGGGGAGATGCACGCCTACACCAGCCGCGGCCTGGGACTCGAACCTTCCCCGGCCCCACCCGTCCGCTTCTTCTGTCGGCCGGAGATTATCGAAATTCGACTTGTGCCGTAGCGATTCGCGCTTTCAGGAGAGTCAGTCATTCGGGTATGCTATTCGAGGGGCAGGCAGTGATAGTCGGAGATGTTTCAAATGGTGGAATCGAGTGAAGTCCAATCAATCTTGGCCGATATGGTGAAGGCGTTGCAGAAAGAATATGCGCCGGAGCGGGTTATTTTGTTTGGTTCGTATGCCTATGGCCACCCGAATCCTGATAGCGACATAGATCTCCTTATTATCAAGAGCACAAACGACCGTTTTCTCGATCGCTGGAGCACGGTGCGGCGAATCCTCTCAAAACCCAGAAGGAAGACCCCCCTCGAAGTGATTGTGCTCACACCAGACGAACTTGACGCCAGACTGGCGCATGGCGATCAATTCCTGGCTGAAATCATGGAGAAGGGAGAGGTCTTGTATGCAGCATGATGGTTCTTCTTATCCTGAAGACTTCCTTCGGATCGCGAAGAGAGACTTAGAGAGAGTGAGTCAGTTGCTGCACGCCAGAGATCCCGCAGCCGCTGGCTTTTACCTGCAACAAACGGTAGAGAAGCACTTGAAAGCCTTTCTTCTTCGAAACGGCTGGAAATTAAAACGAATTCATGATTTGGAAACGCTCCTTGAAGCGGCCATGGAGTACGACGGCGCTTTCGAAACATACCGTTCCGCGTGCCAGACAATCTCTGCCCTCTACATGGCGGAGCGATATCCGACTCTGACCATTTATGCGCCGGATGAAGAGGATGTGCGCGAGTTGCTTAAGTCTGAGCGAGGATTGCTGGAGGCACTGAGTGCGCGGGCGGAAGGGTCTGGAGATTGATGTCAACCACGTTGATTAGAGGCGTTCAGGACGTAGATTTCGCGATCCGTCACGACTGGACAGTCGATGAACTGGCGGAGATTCATGCGCTTCCTTTTCCTGATCTGCTCTACCGGGCGCAGACCGTGCATCGACAGTTCCATGATCCGGGGAAGGTGCAGCTATGCACTTTGCTGAGCATTAAGACGGGCGCGTGTCCCGAAGACTGTGCTTACTGCCCGCAAAGCGCCCATTACGACACGCCGGTCACGCCGGAGAAACTCATTGACCTCGACAAGGTGCTCACCGCGGCGCAGGCGGCGCGCGCCAGTGGCTCCACGCGCTTCTGCATGGGCGCGGCCTGGCGTGAAGTGCGCGAGGGCGCCCAGTTTGATCAAGTGCTCGACATGGTGCGCGGTGTCCGCGAGGTTGGTCTGGAAGCGTGCTGCACCTTGGGCATGCTCACCCAGGAGCAGGCGGACCGGCTAGCCGAGGCGGGGCTGACCGCCTACAATCACAACCTGGACACCAGTCCCGAGTATTACAGCCACATCATCACGACGCGTACCTATGAGGATCGCCTCCGTACGTTGCGCCACGTGCGCCGGGCCGGCATTACAGTGTGTTGTGGCGGCATCATCGGCATGGGGGAGCTTCTCGAAGACCGGATGGCCCTGCTGGCGGCGCTTAGCACGCAGGAACCGCATCCCGAGAGTGTTCCCATCAACGCGCTGGTTCCCGTCGAAGGCACGCCGCTGGCTGAACAGCCGCCGGTCGATCCCATTGAGATGGTGCGTATGATCGCCACTGCGCGCATCGCGCTCCCGGCAAGCATTGTCCGGCTCAGCGCCGGGCGCGCCGCTCTTTCCGAGGAGGCCCAAGCCCTCTGTTTTCTCGCGGGCGCCAATTCCATTTTTGCAGGCGAGAAATTGCTGACAACACCCAACCCCGGGGAAGACCACGACCAGCGGCTGTTGACGAAACTTGGGCTAAAGCCCCTCGATCTTCACCCCAGCCCGTAATGGCTGTTCTCTTTGATTACCTGCTCCGAGTCGGCGATGGGGAACCTGCCGGGGTACCGGATGAACTCGACGTGCCCGTCAAGGTAGAGGACGTTAGAACCTCCGGCGATGTGGTTGAACACAAGGTTGCCCGCCGTGTTGTCCGTAAACTGACTGCTGCCGTAGGTGTCCCAGAGCACCGCCAGCCCCGACTGCGCCACGGCGGCAAAGGCGGCATTGTTGATGTCAGTGACAAGGAACCTTTCAACCCCTTCGCGCAAGCGCCACACGGCGTCGCCGCCCGCGGTGCCTGTTGCCTGTGGCGGGCCCGGCACCCAGGGCGGCCAGTTCGGCAGCGAGATGTTGAGTGCCTGCGAGTAGTCTTTCAAGCGTACCGTCCCCACGCCTTGAATGGCGGCTTCGCCATAGAACGGATTGATCGCCGAAGCGCCCCAGAAACCGTAAAACTCCGCAACGCTGCTTAGCACGTATCCCTTATAGACATACGAGCGCCCAAGCTCCGCGCACAGAAAATAGTCCATCGAAACGGCATCTTGCGCGTCCGCCGCCGATTGCTGCCATCGTTCAAAATCGCCACCATCGTTCGGCAGTCGATCCAGAACGCTGATCCAACCCGGGTCGCCGCCCGAATCCGAGGGGCAGCGCGCAACGCCGGTGTCCGTAAGATATTCGGGATAAACCGACGAGGCGCCCGGCGCACTGAAAAGTGGGCTGGCCCGGCCGTCGCTCCGGTAGCTGCAATATCGTGCCAGGGGGGGCAAATAGCCTTCGCTTTCGCTCGCGTACATCTTGAAAATCACGCCAAATTGCTTCAGGTTGTTCTGGCATGCCGCGCGCCGCGCCGCTTCCCGCGCGCGCGCCAGTGCGGGCAGCAGAATGGCGGCAATCAGCCCGATGATAGCGATGACCACCAACAATTCAATGAGCGTGAAGCCGACTTTTCTCATGGCACCTGAGTCTGCAATTTGGTCAACCAGAATCTGCAATCACAACACACCGCCAAGTGCATGAAACCAGCTTAGCACGGATGCTATAGTCTCTGAAAACGCCGTGGTCCACCAGTGCATTGCACGGGCGGACCATACGGGCTGGGAGGGCGCCCCATGATCCGTCGTATGCTGGTCAGTGTCGCGTTGTCCACCACTTTTTTCGCGCTGCAAACCGAGGCACACTCCGAGGAAATCTCGCTGCCGGGCCTCACCCAGAAGGTGGAAGTTGCGTACGATGCGTACCTGATCCCTCATGTTACTGCCCGGACTTGGGAGGATGCCGCCCGCGCGCTCGGTTATCTTCATGCCGGGGAACGGCCCCTCCAAATGGAATTCTTCCGCCGCATGGCCTCCGGCACACTCGCCGAGATTCTCGGCCCCGATCAACTCACCTCGGACCTCCGCATGCGCCAACTGCAAATCCGCCGCAGCACGCAAGCCTGGTTTGACTCTGGCGAAGTGCCTCCGCGGTTCCGGGCGGAATTGGAGGCCTATGCGGCTGGAGTCAACGCGCGGATGTCTGAAGGATTGCCGGAAATGGTGCAGGCCCTGGGCATCCAACCCGCGCCATGGACCCCCGTCGATAGCATTGTGTTCTCCAAGTACATGGCCTGGGACCAAAGCGGCACCGAAGACGACCTCTGGTTCGGGATGATTGTCGAAAAAATGGGCATAGAAGCGTCAGAGGCCTTGTGGCCTCTCGAACGACCTTACGAAGTGCCCACTGTCAGGCAACAGGCCAACCGGCCAAGTGGCAAACAGGCCCGGCTCGAGCCAGTGCCCGATATCGCCAAAGCCTGCTTGGTGGCACTCGAACGTTGGGACGGCGCCGGTTGGTTGGGCCGTGGCGGTGCCTTTGGGAGCAACAACTGGGCCATCGACGGCAGCAAAACAAAATCGGGCAAGCCCATCCTGTGCAGCGATCCGCACCTCGGTTTCTCGCTGCCGAGCATCTGGTACACGGCGATTATCACCGTCGGCAAGGAGACTGTTGCGGGCGCGATGTTCCCCACGGCGCCATTTATCGTCATCGGCCACAACATGAACCTCGGCTGGGGCATCACCAACATGCAAGCAGACAGCGTGGATTACTTTATCGAAACCGTGGATGGCCAAGAGCCCCAGAAATACCTGCATCGCGGCGAATGGAAGAGGATGGAACGCGTGCGGGAGGAAATCGGCGTTCGTGGCGCGGCGCCGCACATCGCGGAGATCGACTACACCGTCCATGGCCCCGTCATCAACCGCGAGTGGCGTGTCATCTCGATGCAGTGGAATGGGTTCGGCCGCAGCAGGGACGGCTTGACGATCTGGGGCCTCAACCGCGCGAAGAATCTCGGCGAGGCCCTGGCCGCTCTGGATGAACTGGCCAGTCCACCGCTGAACATGGTCTATGCGGACGTGGAAGGCAACATCATGATTCATCCCTGCGGTGCGCTGCCGCTGCGAGGGCGCGGCCAGGGCAGAGTGCCGATGGATGGGGCCTCCGGCGACTATGACTGGCAAGGATTCATTCCGCGCGACGAATTACCACTTGCGCTTAACCCGCCGGAGCACTTTGTCGCTTCGGCCAATGGGCGCCCGCACCCTCTTGGGTATCCACACTACGTCGGATGGATGTGGGACCCCAGCTACCGCACGCGCCGCATTCATGACATGCTCAGCGGGGCTGGAGAAATGACTCTGGCGAAAATGGAATCCATCCAATTCGACGCTTACGACAAGGCCGCGGAGTCGTTTCTGCCAGTGTTTCTCGCGGCCATGAAGAATGTTGACCTGGAGAAGACCCATGCCCAGGCACTACTCCATGCCGTAAGCCAGTGGGACCACGTCGCGAGCGGCGCCACGCCTGGCCCCATGATTTGGCAGGAATGGCTCAGTCACTATCGCAGCGCGGTGTGGGACGACGAATGGGCGGCGCACGGTATTGAAAAATTGGGGGGATCCTGGGGGTTCACCGGGGACAACCGCCGCGAACCAATGCTTGAAGTCCTGGAATTCCTGACGCGCGAGATGCCGGACGCGCCTTGGTTTGATGACCGCGCCACCCCCGAACGCGAAGGCCGCGACACTATCGTTCGCCGCGCCTTTGCGAATGCCGCGAATGCATTGCAGCAACGCTTCGGCGAAGACCTCGCCGCGCTCGCCTGGGACAAGATCAACATTCTGCGTATCGGCGCGCTGACGCAGATTGAAGAGCATGCTCGCATTGGAGGGCCCGTCCCCGGTGCTGGGTTCACCGTCAACCCCGGCAGCGAAGGCGGCCACGTGGGCGGCGGCGCGTCCTGGCGGATGATCGTCGATTTCGGTAGTCCACTCACCAGTGAAGGCGTTTATCCCGGCGGTCAAAGCGGCGACCCGGCCAGCCCCCATTACGACGATCAAATGAAACTCTGGGCCACCGGCCAATATCTACCTCTGATCCACCCAGATAACGACCTCCCCGCAAGAACCCTCGCCTTTACGCCATAATGCCCGTGGCCATCCTCGTCCCGTGCGTCCGTTTTGTCCGTTGCGTCTCTCTTGTCCCTGTCTTTCTACGGCCTCGACGTATACTCCTCGATCCGGTGCCGGACGATTTCTCCCTGGGCCATGTAGATGACGTCCTCCGCCACATTGGTCGCCTGATCGGCGACACGCTCGAGGTGGCGAGAAATACTGAGCAGTGTAATGAGTGGTTCAAGATCATCGATGTCCCTGCGGATGGCCTTTTGCACCTGAATGTACACATCGCGGTTCATCGCATCGACTTCGTCATCGTCAATGAGTACCTGCCGCGCGAGCGCCGGGTCCACATTCACCAGCGCATCCAGCGCCTTTTTCAGCATGTTCTGCGCCTTCTGGGCCATCAGGTGGAAGTCGAAATTCACCTCGACCAGCCGCTGTGTCGCCAGGTACATGGCGCGCTCCGCAATATTCACGGCGATGTCGCCAATGCGTTCCAGGTCGTTGTTAATCTTCAAGACAGCGATGATGAAGCGCAGATCAATGGCCACGGGCTGATACAAGGCCAATATTTTCAGGCATTCTTCCTCTATATCGACTTCCATGTCATCAATCGCCGCGTCATCATCGATGACCCGGCCCGCGAGTTCGGCATTACGCTCTTCGAGCGCTTTCACCGCATCACGCAGACTTTCCTCCGCGAGCGTTCCAAGTTCAAGCACTTTTTGCTTCAGTTGATCCAACGTCCGCTGCAGATGAACGCTCATCCAAGTGTCCTCCTCGGTGCCAGCATACTGCCCGGTTTTCAGCTCACCCGAACCGGCCGGTAATGTAATCTTCCGTCTGTTTTTTCGCGGGCGTCAAGAACAGGCGTTGCGTCGGGCCGACTTCGATTAATTTGCCATCCAGCAGGAACCCTGTCACGTCCGAAACGCGGGAGGCTTGTTGCATATTGTGCGTCACGATCACGATGGTGTAGTCGTCGCGCAGTTCATCAATCAACTCTTCAATGCGCGCGGTCGAGCGAGGATCCAACGCCGAGGTCGGTTCGTCCATCAATAGTATCTCCGGATCAACGGCCAACGCCCGCGCGATACACAAGCGCTGCTGCTGCCCGCCGGAAAGCGCGATGCCGCTGATTTGCAGCCGGTCCTTCACCTCGTCCCACAGCGCCGCGCGCACCAGGCTCCGCTCAACGATTTCCTCGAGGTCGCTCCGGCGTTTGATGCCATGAATGCGCGGGCCATAGGCCACGTTATCGAAAATGGATTTCGGGAACGGGTTGGGTTTCTGGAAGACCATCCCCACGTTCTTGCGCAACGTGTACACATCGATGCCGCGCCGGTGGATGTCTTCGCCGTCAATCGAAATCGTGCCCTCAATCCGGTAGATAGGGATGATGTCGTTCATCCGGTTGAGCGCGCGCAGGAGGGTCGACTTTCCGCAGCCGGACGGGCCAATCAACGCGGTAACCTGGCGTTCCGGGACCGACATGGTTACCTCATGCAGCGCACAGTCGCGCCCATAATGCACGGTCACATTCCTGATGTCGATCTTCGTGGCGGTGGCGGTGGCCGGGGCCGGTCGCGTTAGCATGGATACTTCTTTCCCGTAGCCGGGGCTTCCAGCCCCGTTCCGGCGATTCTCGCTACCATCGATACTTCTTCCTGAAGTGGTACCGGAGCAGAATGGCCGCAAGATTGACCCCCAGCACGAGCAGCAGCAGCACGAGTGCGGTCCCGTATTGTTCGTCGCGCACGGCCGCCGCGTCAGGATGCTGGGTCGCGAGGATGTACAAGTGATAGGGGAGCGCCATGATCTGATCGTAAATAGACTGAGGGAGCCGGGGCAAAAAAAAGGCCGCGGCGGTAAACAGGATCGGCGCCGTCTCGCCGGCCGCGCGGCCGATGGCCAGAATCGAGCCCGTGATCATCCCCGGCACCGCATAGGGCAGCACGTTGCGCGCGATGGTCTGCCATTGCGACGCGCCCAGCGCGAGGCTCCCTTCGCGAAGGGAGGCCGGCACGGCCCGCAGCGCCTCTTCACTGGCCACAATGATCACCGGCAGCACCATGCAGGCCAAGGTGAGGCTGCCCGAGAGGATCGACGCGCCGAAGCCGAGAAAGATCACGAACAGCCCCAGACCAAACAAGCCAAAAACGATCGAAGGTATGCCCGCCAACGTCACAATCGAAAGCCGGATCAGGCGCGTGAAGCGGCCCTGCGCCGCGTACTCGGAGAGGAAGATGGCACACGCCATTCCCAGGGGCAGCGCCAGCGTTATGGTCCCCAGAACGAGGCAGCCCGTCCCCACGATGGCTGGCAGGATGCCGCCCTCGGCGCCGCTCCGCCGCGGAAAGCCGCTGACGAACTCCCAGTGCATTGCGGGCAGTCCGTGCCACACGATATGGCCAATGATATAGACCACACTCGCCACTACACTGTACGTGAGTACGCGCAGCGCCCAGACGGCGGCCAAGTCCCAGCGGGCGGTCTTCATTGGCGCAGTCCATAGTGCTTGAACATGCGCAACGCCAGAATGTTCAGCAGGAACGTGCTAAACAGCAAGACCATCCCCACGCAAAAGAGGGCCTGGTAATGCGTGCTCCCGAAGGGGACCTCGCCCATCTCATTGGCGATGGTTGCGGTCATCGTGCGCACTGAATCAAAAGGATTCAGCGTGAACGTTGCCGCGTTACCCGTTACCATCAACACCGCCATGGTCTCGCCGATGATCCGCCCAAAGCCCAGCATGGTCGCCGCCGTGATCCCCGGAATGGCCGCGGGTACCACTACTCCCCAAATCGTTTGTTGCGTCGTGGCGCCCAAGGCCAGAGACGCTTGCTTGAAAGACTCAGGGACGCTGCGAATCGCATCTTCGGAGACAGAAATGACTGTGGGTAGGGCCATGAGGGCCAGCACGAGTGCCCCCGTGAGCGCCGTCAACCCGCTGTTCAGACCGAACATGGCCTTCACCGCGGGCGCCACGACCGCCAGCCCGAAAAAGCCCAATACCACCGAAGGGATTCCCGCTAATACTTCGATGATTGGTTTGAGTAACTCGCGTTCCCAGGGTTGGGCCACTTCAGCGATGTACACGGCGCCGCCGATGCCCAGGGGCGCCGTAATGAGTCCCGCCAAACCTGTGACCAGTATTGAGCCGCTCAGGAGCGGCAAAATCCCGAACAAGGGCTGCTGGAAGGAAATCGGCCGCCAGATGGCGCCCCACAACGTCGTCAAACCAGGCTCGCGCACAAACGGGAGCGCTTCCCGCGCGAGAAACAGAAAGACCAGGAACACGATTAGGATGCTAAAGGACGCCGCGACGCTGAAGATCGCACGAACACCGATTTCTTTTTTGCGTGTGAGAAGCATCTCATGCCATGACGGTGAGAAATTTGGGTAATTGCATTGCGAGATTCCTCACATTCGTTTGGAATGACGCGGATTTGGGTCTTTCCGCAACAGAAACTAACTCAGCGGTACATACCCGGTCTCTTGGACGATCGTTTGGCCCTCGGCGCTCAAACAGAAATCGATGAAACTCTTTTCCTCCGCGCTCTTCTCCTGCGGCGCGTAGAACAACAGCGTCCGGGCGATCGGATACTCGCCGGAAGTCACCGTGGCAAGCGAGGGCTGGATGGCCGGAGAACTCGCTTCTTTCGCGACGGTCAGCACCTTAATCGCCGCGCCGGCCTGTGCGGCGTACCCCAAGCCGATGTAGCCGATGGCATTCTTGTCCGTTGTCACTGCCTGTACGATCGCGCTGTTTGCCGGCAGGAGCCGCGCTTGGGGCGTGAAGTCTTTCTTGTTCAGGACGTGCTCCTGGAAGAAGACATAGGTCCCGGAATTACTCTCGCGGCTGCAAACAATGATCGATTCGTCCGGGCCACCCACCTCGCTCCAGCGCGTGTAAGCCCCGGTGAAGATCTTCTCAAGCTGCTCCATCGTCAGGCTGCCGATCGGGTTCTCCGGATGCACGGCAATCACAATGCCATCGCGTCCCACGACCGTCTCCTCCAATTTCAGGTCCTGTTTTCGCGCGAGTTCTTGCTCTTCCGGCTTGATGTTGCGCGAACTCATGCACAGATCCGTGGTACCGTTCAGAAGCGCGGCAAAGCCCGTGCCCGAGCCGCCGCCCGTCACGGACACATTGGCCTTCGGGTGCGCCGTCATGTACGCCTCGGCCCAATCGCTCACCAGGTGGACCATCGTGTCGGATCCTTTGATGATGAGAAAACCGCTCGCTTCCTGACCTCCCCCTTCCTGGGATTGAGGCCGGGAACACCCCGCTAGCGCGAGCCAGGCTACTGAAAGGGCCGCGAGAATTATTGGAAGCACATGTATACTGCGTGGCATGGTCCTGGTATCTCCTTGCTTGGTGGCGCAATCCTAGCAGGGAAATGTTAGGAGAATGTTAAACGTCTGAAGGAATCAGGCTACTGGGAGGGATTGATTTCGGCATGCATCTCAGCGACAAGCGCTTTGATTCGACGATACACGCGCCGCCCATCTTTGGTGAGAAAGTATTCTTTGCGCGCGCGTGGGCCGCCTTTGGGATCGGATACGCCCCGCAACCATCCATACTTCTCCATGCGGCGCAGCAACGGATAGAGTGTCCCAGGGCTAACGTCGTAGCCGTGTTCGCGCAGTTCGTTGAGCATCCACTGCCCGACGACGGGCCCCTCGCTGGCATGATGCAGAATATGTACTTTCCAAAATGACAGGAGCACCTCACGAACAAGTATCTTGCTTTCATCTGTTCTTACGGTTAGCATAATCGACTTTCGTAATAGCCCCACGCGGAGGAACTCATCCATGCGCATCCAGGGAACGTCCAAGCGAGCAAAGTCCCAATGAACCTGGCTGCGTTTGCCATGCGCCGGCCAGTCACCATCCTCGTGGCAGTCATTGCCTTTGTGATGGCGTCGGTCATTGCCATTCAGCGTATGCCGCGTGACATCTTCCCTGACTTGGGCATTCCCATCATTTACGTGGCCCAACCGTATGGCGGGATGGACCCGGCCCAAATGGAAGGGTACATTTCCAACTATTACGAATACCACTTCCTATATGTGACTGGCATTGAGCATGTCGAATCAAAATCAATCCAGGGTGTCGCGCTCATCAAGTTGCAATTTCACCCTGGCACTAACATGCCCCAGGCCATGGCGGAAACAGTCGCTCAGGTAAACCGTGCGCGCGCCTTTATGCCGCCCGGCACCGTACCTCCTTTCGTCACCCGTTTCGACGCGGGCAGCATCCCCGTAGGCTTTCTGGTCTTTTCGAGCGAATCCCGGGCCTTAGGCGAAATGCAGGATCTCGCGCTCAACCGCGTACGCCCGCTTTTCGCGACATTGCCCGGGGTGTCCGCCCCCCCGCCCTTTGGCGCCAGCCAACGTTCCATTGTCGTGCGCGTCGACGCTGAACGACTCCGAGCCTATGACATGTCCCCAGAGGAAGTGGTCAACGCTCTCAGCCAGGCCAATACGATCAGCCCCTCGGGAAACATTCGTATTGGTGATTTCATCCCGATGGTCCCCTTGAACTCTGTGGTTCAAAACATCAAAGACCTTGAAGCCGTCCCAATCCGGATGGGCAGCACACAGACTGTCTACTTGCGCGATGTCGGCGTCATCCAGGACAGCTCCGATATTGCCACTGGCTACGCCCTTGTCAATGGACGCCGCACGGTCTTCATCCCGGTGACGAAGCGGGCCGATGCCTCCACCATGAGCGTTATCGCTCTCGTCAAGGAGAATATGGCCAGGTTCCAGGCCGTGCTTCCCGACGACGTCACTGTCAGTTTCGAGTTTGACCAATCGCCCTACGTGATGCGCGCCATTTCGGGCCTTGTGTCCGAAGGTCTCATGGGCGCCGTATTGACGGGGATCATGGTGCTTCTCTTCCTACGGGACTGGCGCAGTGCGCTCATCGTGGTCATCACCATTCCTCTCTCGCTGCTATCGGCAACTTTCGCACTCTGGCTGACGGGCCAGACTGTAAACCTCATGACCCTCGGTGGTCTGGCTCTGGCTGTCGGTGTCCTGGTCGACGTGGCGACCGTGACCATCGAGAACATACACACGCACGCACACCGCCTGAGGAAACACGCAGAAAAGGAGAACAACGGACATCTCAGGCATGTCCAGCGCGTCATTGCCGCGCGCGCCGCGCTCGACGCTTCTCTCCAGCACGCTTGTGCCCATTCTTGCTGCCCGCCTCTTGCGCGGCCATTCCATTGAGAGCCACGGGCGGTTCTCGTTCGCCCATTTCCAGCATCACTACGGGACTTTGCTGACGGGGCTGGTGAAACTCAGGTGGCTGCTGGTGCCTGCCTATCTAGCCGCTGCCGCCGCGGGCCTCATGTATCTCCTGCCGCAGCTTGGCACCGAGATCTTCCCCAAAGTGGACATGGGCCAGTTCCAGATGCGGCTGCGGGCGCCCACAGGCACGCGAATCGAGCGGACCGAAGCACTTGCATTGCAGGCCTTGGACATCATCAAACAGGAAGTGGGCAAAGAGAACGTCCAGGTCTCGATGGGTTTCGCCGGCATTCAGCCGCCGAGTTACCCGATCAATACGATCTACCTTTGGACCGGCGGGCCGGAGGAAGCGGTCCTCCAAGTTGAGTTGAAGCACGATGCGGCACGCTCCATGGACGCACTGAAGGAACGGCTGCGGCAGCGCTATGCCGAAGTTCTGCCTGACGTGAAATTCTCGTTCGAGCCGAGCGACATCGTGAGCCGCGTTATGAGTTTTGGGTCGCCCACACCCGTCGAGGTCGCCGTGAGTGGACCGGATTTACCGGCGAACCGCACATTCGCCGAAAAAGTCCGTGACGCTTTGGCTGGCGTACCTTCGCTGCGGGATTTGCAGATAATTCAGACCACCGACTACCCCTCGGTGAACATCACGGTCGACCGGGAACGTGCGGGGGTGATGGGTGTGACCATGACTGACGTTGCGAGATCGATGGTCTCCGCTACGTCTTCGAGCCGCTTCGTGGTACCCGTCTACTGGGCGGATCCGAAGAGCGGTGTCGCCTATCAAATCCAGGTCGAGATTCCGCAAGGCCAGATGAATTCCATCGAGGCGTTGAAGAACATTCCCGTGGCGCGCAAACGCGGCGAGAAACTGTTGCTTCAGAACGTCGCGGACGTGACCCAGGGCCGTACGGTGGGCAAATACGATCGTTATAATATGCAACGGATGGTCACCTTGACGGCCAATATTGGCGGAGAAGATTTGGGCAGGGCAGCCCGGCGCGTTAACGAAGCTATTGCTGCCGCCGGTGAGCCGCCGCAGAG
This sequence comes from Candidatus Hydrogenedentota bacterium, assembly GCA_016182645.1. Classification (GTDB taxonomy): domain Bacteria; phylum Hydrogenedentota; class Hydrogenedentia; order Hydrogenedentales; family JACPGD01; genus JACPGD01. The sequence continues at coordinate 20,988 of JACPGD010000090.1, forward strand.
GGTCAGTCTTGCCGTCCGCGGCCAGATCGCCCCCATGATCCAGATGCTTGCAGAACTGCAGACCGGACTGATTCTGGCCGTGGTCGTGATCCTGTTGCTCCTGGCTGCAAATTATCAGTCCTTCATTCTGGCGATCACCGTCGTTTCCACGGTCCCAGCCGTCTTGCTGGGGGTGGCGGCCGCGCTTTTCTTCACCGGGACCACGCTCAATATCCAGTCTTTCATGGGTGCAATTATGGCCATTGGAGTTTCCGTGGCCAACGCTATTCTCCTGGTGACTTTTGCCGAGCGGGCCCGCGCGGCGGGCAACGCCACACGAGAAGCGGCGGTGCAAGGCGCTACCAGCCGTCTGCGTCCCATCCTGATGACCAGTGTTGCTATGATCGCGGGCATGATGCCTATCGCACTCGGCGTGGGCGAGGGCGCCGAACAATCTGCCCCGCTGGGATGGGCGGTCATCGGGGGCCTTGCCGCGGCGACCGTCGCCACGTTGATGATTCTTCCTGCCGTGTTTGCGCTCGTCCGGCGCTCTGGCGCCGCGGCCACTGTATCGATGCATCCCGATGACATGAAGGCGGCTCCGGAATGATGCTTTCCGAGAACTCTTCCTGTGCGAAGGAGACTACTTGATGAAAACCGGTCCTGGCTTTCGGACAGTCCGTGTGCGTAAGGTGCGGATATTCCGCATGATGGTGTTGCTTGCGTTCACCAGCGCGTCCACGTTCGCGCAGACGGCCGCCACGCCTGCAGCCCCGGTAGAAATCCCCAAAGTGTCGGTTGTGGCGTCAAAGCAAGGCGGCCTGAAACAATCTATAAGGCTGCCCGGAAACCTGATCCCGGATGAGCAAGTGCAACTTTATTCCAAGATTTCGGGGTATCTTGAAGAGATTACGGTCGACCGAGGCGATAAAGTTGTTGCTGGGCAAGTGATTGTCAGGTTGAGCGCTCCCGAAATGGAGCCGGAGATTGCACTCGCCGAAGCCAAAGTACGCGCGGCCCAGTCCCGCATTGGCAAGGCCCGGGCGAGCGCCCAACTCGAATCCACCAGCCACACGCGCTTGGCAGCCCTGCAGCAGGCGGAACCGGGCGCCGTCACTCAAGAGGACGTCGAAGAGTCCGCCGCCAAGGACAAAATGGCGGAAGCCGAGGTGGTTACCGCCGAAGCTGAACTCGGCGTGGCTGCCGCGGACGTAAAGCGGCTCAAGACCATGAAGGACTACCTCAACTTGCGCGCGCCCTTTGAAGGCACAATCACCCAGCGCTACGTGGATCCCGGTTCCTTCATACCTGCCGGCGCTGGCGCCAAACCGGTGGTGGAAATCACGCGCGTGGCCAGACTGCGCCTCACGTTTGATTTGCCCGAACGCCTCGCCCCATTCGTCAAGACTGGCGCCCGTGTCCAGTACAGTTTTGCTGCACTTCCCGGGCAATCCTTTGACGGCTTTATCGCCCGGCGCAACGACCTGCTCGCGTCCGATACGAGAACCATGCACTGTGAAGTGGACGTGGCCAATGCCGATAGCGGACTCGCACCGGGCATGTACGCGTCAGTCCAGATCCCCCTGACAGACATGCCGGGGACCAGCGTTGTTCCGCCAACAGCGCTGCGAACCATCGACGGTAAAGTCTGTGTGCTTGTGGTCAAGGAGGGCACCGTTCAGAAGATGGCTGTCGAAGTGTTGAGCGACGCCGGCCAGGAGGTGGTTGTCTCCGGACGATTGCCGAATCAGGCCCGCGTTATCACGCAAGGCCCCCCATCGCTCACCGAAGGTCAGAAAGTCGAAGTGCAGGAAGGAAACTAGTCTCGTGTCCGCTCCAGCGTTCCCTGCCGATCACCGAGCACCGTCCAGATGCGGCCGGGCGGGTCTGCGCTGCAATCGTGGCTTGCTTTTCCACCACGCATTCATAGGTGTTGCCGCTGCCCTGCTTGCAAATTGCGCCACACGCGTCTCCCCAGCAAGCGATGCCCTAGTTTCCGTTGTGGATGGCCAACCGCTCGCCGAGACGCCTTCATTTGCTGAGTCCACCTCGTCGCTTGACTCCACTCCATCTACTGATACCACCCGGACCATCGGTCTTGCCGAGGCCATCCAACTGGCTCTCGCTTCAAACCTGGATCTTGCCCTCAGCCGGGCCCAACATGAGGTGGCCGAGGCCCGCTCCAGCATGGCCTCGAAAGCGTTACTGCCCACCTTCGAAGTTGGAGGGGGCGTAACGCGTACCGATGGCATGGTCCAGGGTGCGTTTGGCGACTTTCGGGATGTGGACGCGCGCGGCGTGACCGGCGGGTTAGCGGCCGGGCTACGTCTGAACATTGGCGCCCGGGTCTATGAGGCCATGGCTGCCCGCCGTGACGAGGACGCCGCACTGCTTGATTCCCTAAATGCTCAACAACAACTCGTACTCCGTGTTGTGGAGTTGTATGAAAACCTTGTCCTGTCTAAGGTCGCCTTGGACATCAACCAGCAACTGGTGGAATCCAGTCAGGAGTTTGAGCACATTGCGTCCGTGCGCCATGAGGGCGGCATTGGACTGGGGGCAGACGTCGCGCGCGCCCAGGCGAATCTCGCCGCCAGCCGGCAGCAACTTGTCCAGAGCGAAAACTTATGGCGCACAACGAGCGTCCGCCTCGCCGTGGTCTTGCGTTTTGAACCAAGCGTGCTCCTTGTTCCCGCGGAGACCGCCTTGGAGCCATGGCAGCTACCTCCAGCCGCAACGGAAAGTGCCTACCCCGACCTGGCAACGCAGCGGCCGGATGTCGAATCACTCCGCACGCGAGCGGAAGCCGCTGAACAACTTGTGCGTGCGCGCTGGTGGGATCTCGTCGCCCCCGAACTCAACGTCGAATGGCGTTTGAGCGGCATCGGGGGTGAAGGGCACAAGGCCTCACCGGAGACCGGGCCCGCCGTCAGCAGCGCCGCTGGCTCTGCCGGACGTTCAGTTGCCGCCTGGCAGAATGCTGCCGATGCTCTGGCCACGCCCGGCGCCAATACTTTCGCCGCCTTGAGCAGCGCGGCGGGTTCCGGTGGCCGTTCCTTTTATGCCTACCGCAACCTGTTTGGCTCGACGCGGCAGGAGGAGGACTTCGAACGGCAGGAACGCTACGGGATTTGGCTCAATTGGAGCCTTTCGTTTGCAAAGTTCGACCGGATCCGCGAGCAGCGGGCCACCGCGGAGATAGCCGGGCTGCGGGCCGATCGGGCCGAAGAGGCCGCCATCGCTGAAGTGCATCAGGCACAGTACGACATTCAATCCGCGATGCAGGCGCTCGCTTTGGCCAATGATGAGGTCGCCGCCTCCGAAACCAGCCATCGTTTGAGCCGTGCCCGGTTTACTGCCGGCACGGCCATCGCCTTTGAAGTACTCGATGCCCAGGACGCCCTCGCTGACGCCCGTCTGAAGGTTGCCCGATACAGCGCGGATTTGAACCTTGCCCAAGCCAGGCTCCTAACGGCCGCTGGCCTGATTGACGGCAACTTTCACCCAACCGGGCCGTAGCCAGCGGCCCCCGTCTGTTTCAGTCCGGCGGCAGCACTACCAACTCACCTGAAAGCGGCTTTGTAACGATTCAAAGTTGCCGTCGTACAATTCGTGTTCGACATCCGAGAACACATAATTGAGCATGATCTTGGCATTGGGATTGAGGTGCCAATTGAGACCAAGCGTGTAATCTCCCAGCCGTCCTCCAGACACGGGGCCATCGCTTAAGTCCAGTTGAGAATAGCGCGCGGCGATTTCCCAGGCGCCCCAGCCCCCTTCCCGGGGATTGAAGTTCGCTTTGGGCGCCACCAGGTCAAAGGTGGCACTGCGCGGCTTGTAGACCCGGTTCTCGCCTGTCAGGAAATAGCTCGCCTGCATGTAATATCCGTCAAAATCCAGATCTCCGGCGAAGCCGGTTCGCGCTCGTGCCAGCATGTATTCCCCTTGAAGTGAAAATGGTCCACAGACCAAGACCGCCTCTGTCCCATACAAGTCAAGTGCATCGACCCGGAACATGCCTGTATCTACATAATAGTTGGCGAGGTGCGTCTCAGGCCGTTGCCGGAAACGAATGGGACCGTCAGGATTACGGTGGCTGTAACTCAGTCCCAGGTGCAGGAGTTTTCTCCCCTCATTGGCGTACCAGGGTAGCCCGGTAATGCGCGTACTCACCGCAAATCCCTGGTCTTCATCCGAATCGTTGTTGCTCGGCCAGTCATCGACGGTCTTAAACAATCCGGCGGAGACATTCAGCCGGTCATTCAGATAGGCATTCTGGAACGCGAACCCTGCATTGTAGGAGGGGGCGAAAACATTGGGCAGTCCACGCTCAAGAAACGTAGTAGCGACATCCGTACCCACTTCCTCAAGGCTGAACGGTTCCTTGAACTGTCCAGCCCGAATCAAGCCTACGAAAGGGATATCGTCCACGCCGATCCAGACATCCCGAAACAAACCGGAGTCAGCGCCAGGACTGTCCACAGCGAAATCGTATTCCGCCCGGAACAATAGATTTCCGTAAGCGCGCGCCATGATTTCCGCGCGTGCGCGCCGGAATTCAACGCCGTCTTCTTCATCTCCCAGACCAAGGGTCGGAAAGGTCAGACCAAGGTTCTTGTAGCCGTCTGCCTCATCAAACCATGCCCAATCCAGTTGGAGTCGGCCCCCCAAATGAACCTCGAACTGCTTGTCTTCCGACTCAAGCCGCAGTCCGTCCTTCCAATACGCTTTCAATTCGTTAGGATCTTCTTCTACCGCTGCTGGTGCCACGGTTGCCGGTGTAGCGGCCAGGGAGAGGGGTTCAGTCTGTTTTGCCTCGACCGCTTCAAGCCGTTGCTTGAGTTCTTCAATAACGGCTTGCTGTTGCTGAACAATTTGCCGCAACTCCTGCACTTCCTCCACCCCCGCCGGTTCGCCGGCTCCAAGCGCACTCATCACTGCAACTACTACCGTCCGCATAATCATCATGCCCTTTTCCTTGCCATACCGAGGATGCCTTCAACCTATGTTTTCGGCGCGGGGAGAATAATGGTGAAAGTACTGCCCTCCCCCGTCCGGCTTCTTACGCGCACACTCCCGCCGTGAACTTGCGCAATGTGCTTCACGATGCTTAGACCAAGCCCCGTACCCCCCGCCCGGCGGCTGCGGCCTTTGTCCACCCGGTAGAACCGCTCGAAGAGGCGGGGCACGTGTTCAGAAGATATGCCGCAGCCGTGGTCCTCGACCACCACACGCACCTCTTCGGGGGCACTCTCACCTCGAATGGTCACTGTGCTCTGGGGCTCGCTGTATTTGATGGCATTATCCACAAGATTGATGATGGCTTGCTCAAGCAACTGGGGATTGATCCGAGCCATGAGATCGTCGGGGACAAGGTCTTCGACGTACACGTCGCGCGCGGCCGCGGCGGCCGCGCAGACTTGAAGCGCTTCCGAAATAAGCGGTTTCAGGAGCGCCATTTGAAACATGTCCGGTGGAACCTCCGCTTCCTGCTCTAAACGGGAAAGCGTCAGCAGGTCGCTGAGGATAGCGTCCAGACGATTGGTCTGTTTGGAGATGATTTCGAGGAATTTCCGCGCATCTTCGGGCGCTTTCTGATTCGGGTCCAAGAGTGTTTCCACAAAGCCCTTGATGGCTGTGACCGGGGTTTTCAATTCGTGCGAAACGTTCGCCACGAAATCACGCCGGATGCCCTCGAGCCGGCGCAGCCGCGTAATGTCGTTCAGCACCACCACCGCGCCGATGTGGTTCCCCGCCGCGTCCCGAAGCACCGCGCCATGCGCTTGGAGCACCTGCTCCTCCGGCGTGTGCAGCACCAGTTCGCGCTCGATGGGCAGCGCTGAGTGCAGCGCGTCCGCGATCAGCCGCTGCAGCGACGTGTTGCGCACGGCCGCTTGCAGGGTTTTCCCCTCGACCTGAACTGGCTCCACCGACAAAAGCTGCGCCGCCGCCTCATTCAAACTGATGATGCGCCCATCATTGTCAACCGCCAGGACACTCTCGACCATGCTCGACAAGACCGCCTCCTGTTCATTGCGCTGCCGCACAATTACCTCGATGCGCTCGTCCAATAGCCGCGCCATCAAATTCAGTGCCTCGGCCACCGCCGCAAGCTCTTCCGACGTGGAGAGGGGAAGACGATCTTTGAACTCGCCGCGCGCGAAGCGCTCCGCCGCGCCGCGGATGACTTCGAGCGGCCGCACAATGCGGCGTACGTGCAGCCAACTCAGCACGCCGGTAAGCGTTGCCACCAGCAAGGAGATTAGGGCGGCCTCGAGATAGAAGCCGGCCAAGGCGTGTTGAATCTCGCTTGCGGGAAGGGCCACACGCAGGATTCCGGCGATGTTTCCATCTTTTCGCAACGGTACGGCCGCGTACATCATGGGCGCTTGCAGGGTGTGGCTAAAGCGATAGGCGTACCCATTGCCGCCCTCCAGGGCCTCGATCACCTCCGGACGGTCTGCGTGGTTGTTCATCGTGGCGGGGTCCTCGTGGGAATCCGCGAGCACGACGCCGTCCTGCCTGACCACGGTGACGCGAAAATCACCGCGCCTGGCCAAATCTGCGGTGCGCGCACTGAGCGCAGGTTGCGCCTCAGCGAGAGGGAACTGTTCAATGGTCTCGGCGATGAGTGCTGCCCGCGCGAGGAGCTCTTGGTGCAGGTGGGCCAGGTAGAACGTGTGCAGGGCCTGAGAGAGCGAATAAGCAACGGCCCCCAGCGCCGCCGCCAGAAGCAGCAGGTACCACGGGAAGAATTTCCAGATGAGCCGGCGCCGCGCCATGCCTACTCGCGAAACCGGTAACCGACGCCCCGGACCGTCTCGATATGGTCGCCGGCCACGCCGAGCTTCTTGCGCAAGCCCACAATCTGTACATCCACCGAACGGTCCGTCACCGCGTAATGCTCCCCATGAACAGCGTCGACAATCTGGTACCGCGTAAACACCCAGCCTGGGCGGCGCGCCAAGTAATGTAACACCCGGAATTCGGTGTTGGTCAAAGTGAGGGGCTTTCCATCCACAAGCACCTCATGCCGGCCTGGATGGATGATGAGATTGTGGATCCGCAGGGTTTCCTGATCATCATCGACCTGACGGGGACGCCGCCGCAGCACCGCCCGTACCCTCGCCAACATTACCCGCGGGCTGAAGGGCTTCGTGATGTAATCGTCCGCCCCCATTTCCAGCCCTGTCACAATGTCTGCCTCTTCCCCCTTCGCTGTCAACATCACCACGGGGATGTGCTGGTAATCGGGATCTGCTTTCAATCGCTTGCAGACTTCCAGCCCATCCAACTCGGGCAGCATCAGGTCGAGCAGGATCAGGTCCGGCTTCTTCGTGCGCGTCAGGGTAAGCGCGGAAGTACCCGTCGGCGCAACGTGCGCCAGATAGCCCTCGCGGGACAAGTTATACCGCACGAGTTCCGCCAAGTCCTCTTCATCTTCAACAATCAGGATGTTTTCTTTTGCCATGCCCCAGCCTCGATATTGCGCCGTGCAAGAAGATAGCACGCACTTGTTAGCATTTGGTTAATTCACGATGAAGCGAGAATGAGTTTCTCCGCCGGAAAACGCGGGGGTGTAACCAATCCTTCGCGGCCGGTGTACTCCCCGGCAGACAGACTTTTGGGAGGATTACACCATGATTATGGCGGATGTGTTCAAGTATCTCTTCGTTATTCTGGGCACGCTCATCACGCTGGTGAGCTATTGGCTGCTGTTCGAGGCGTGTCTGCCCGCGTTTGTGGAGCGGGCGCGCACCCAGTATGAGCGCCGCCCGCTCCGCATGTTGTTTCTGGGGCTGGCGGTGGCCGCACCGGCTGTCCTGGCGGGCTCTGCCCTGGCCCAGGCCGGCAATGGCGCAGTGAAGCTCGTGGGTGTCACGCTCCTGTTGTTTCTGCTGCTTCTGGCGCTCCTGGGTTCGACCGGCTTTGCCCGGCTTGTCGGTGCACGCCTCCAGGCGCAGAGCGACGAAATGCAGCCCTGGCGTCGCGTCTTGCGCGGCGGCGCCATTGTAGCCATCACCTTTGTGTTGCCGCTTCTGGGTTGGTTTGTCGTATTACCGGCCGTTCTGGTGAGCGGCCTGGGCGCGACCCTTTCGGCCTGGAAGAAAAAATCCTCGGAAGTGGCGGCATGAACCTGACCCGCCGTGGATTTTTGCAATATGCCGGCAGCGCGGGCGTATTGGCGGCCAGTGGTTGCGATGTTCTGCGCGGCCAGGCGTGGCTTGCGGGCAAACGCAATTCCGGCGGGCCGTGGCTGGCGCCGCAAGGGGACAGCGTGGACGACATCAGCCATGTGTTGTCCCGTCTAACCTATGGTACACGCCCGGGTGACTACGCGCGCGTCAAAGCCCTGGGGGTGGAGGCCTTTATCGAAGAGCAACTCGCCCCCGAAATAATCGTGGACCACTACTGCGAATACGCAGTCCGCCGCCTCGAAACGCTGCACTGTCCGGCGGTGGAACTCTTCGAGTACAAAGACACGTTTCTCCTGGGAGAAATCAGCCGGGCCACTTTGCTGCGCGCGGTCTACAGCGAGCGGCAACTGTACGAGGTGATGGTCGGCTTCTGGACGGACCATTTCAACATCGCCTGGAACAAGGGCGACTGTAAATGGCTCAAGGCGGCCGATGACCGCGACGTTATCCGGCGGCATGCGCTAGGCACGTTCCCGGAACTGTTGCGAGCCAGCGCGCTCAGTCCCGCCATGCTCTGGTATCTCGATGGCCGCGTCAACCGCCGGCGGCGCCCGGACGAAAAGCCGAATGAGAATTACGCGCGCGAACTGATGGAACTGCACACGCTGGGCGTGGATGGCGGCTATTCGCAACACGACGTGATGGAGGTGGCGCGGTGTCTTACCGGATGGACCGTGCGCTCCGAACAGGTCTTCGGCAAGGGGCGGGTCGAATTTCATCCCGAACTGCATGATGATGGCCCCAAGGAAGTTCTCGGCGAGAAGATTCCCGGCGGACGTGGCGAGAAAGACCTGGACGAGGTGCTGCGCATCGTCACAACCCATCCATCGACCGCGAACTATCTTGCACGTCGCCTCTGCCGCCACTTCATCCATGATGTGCCGCCCGATGACGCTGTCGCGGAGGTGGCCGCGGCCTATACCCATTCCGCCGGCGATATTCCGGCCATGCTTCGCGTGTTGTTCCACACGGACGCCTTTCGCACGGCACGCGGCACAAAGTTCAAACGGCCCTTTCACTTCCTGGCCAGCGTCCTGCGCGGCACCCAAGCCGAAACCGATGTGGGAGAGCCGCTCCTAGACTATCTCCTGCGCATGGGCCACGCTCCATTCCAATATCCAACGCCTGACGGCTATCCCGATGAGGCTGCGCCCTGGATGGGGTCGTTGCTCTGGCGCTGGCATTTTGTGACCGCGCTCAGCCAAGACCGCCTGCCAGGCGTCCGCGTGCTTTGGCGGCAATTGAAGGATCAATTTGGGGGAGACACGCAACTTATCGCCCACCTGCTGGGCCGCCTGCCCACCGCCGCTGAACAAAAAGCCTGCTCTCAATGGCAACCCGACGCCGCCCTCGCGCTGGCCCTCCCAGGATTTCAACAATGCTGAATATCACCGCCAATCCCTCCAATCCGACCGATCCGGCCGACCGGTCTGAGCAGTTTGACCAGTTTGACCCGTCCGATAAGTCCGAAAAAGCCCGCCTCGTGAAAGACACCACCTTTCTCACCGGCAACGGCGATCACCGGGACACCCTGGTTGTCATTTTCCTGCGCGGCGGCGCCGATGGTCTCAACATGCTGGTGCCCGTCGAGGATGACGCCTACTACGCCGCGCGGACGCAGACCGCGATCAGAAAAGCCGAAACAGAACCTCTGGATAATCTTTTCGCGCTCCACCCCTTGCTGAAAGACCTTAAACCTCTGTTTGAAGAGGGGCAACTGTTGGCCGTGCACGGGGCGGGCTCAGAAGACACCACTCGCTCGCACTTTGAGGCGCAAGACTACATGGAGCATGGGGGGATCACTGCGGGAGGATGGTTGGGGCGCTACCTGCGCGCGGCCAACGCGGGCACCGGCGCCCTGAGCGCCGTTGCCCTGGGCAAGACCCAGCCGGAATGTTTGCGCGGTGCGCCAGGAATCCTCGTGATGGAGTCCTTTGAATCGCTCTCGTTTGGAGAAAAAGCCGGGCAGTTTCTGGACACGCTCTTGCCTGCCTATGAAGCAACGCCTGGTTTGATCGGACAGGCAGGACGCGATCTTGTCGCAGGCGTGCGCCGTCTTGCGGCCTTGAACCAGGGAGCGTATGTGCCAGAGCATGGCGCCCACTATCCGGAGGGTGCCTTCGGACAAAACCTGGCCCGAATCGCACAACTTATTAAGGGCCGCGTGGGGGTGCGCGCCGCGACTGTGGACCTCGATGGCTGGGACGCGCATTTCGCCTCGGCCACTTTGATGAATCCGCTCCTCCGCCAGTTGGGCGGGGGGTTGCTGGCGTTCGCCCGTGATCTCGGCGACACCATGCACCACACCACCGTCGTTGTCATGACCGAATTTGGGCGGCGCGTGTATGAGAATGCCTCATTCGGGACCGATCACGGCCGCGGAAGCATTATGATGGCGCTGGGCGGCGGTGTGCAGGGAGGACGTGTTCTGCACCAATGGCGCGGCCTGCGGGAAGATGCCCTCGAAGCGCCTGGCGACGTGCCCGTGGCCTACAATTACCGCGACGTCCTCGCGCCGATCCTTCAGCGCCTGGGGTCACTCCGGACGCTCGAACAAGTCTTTCCTGATTACCCGCTGACGCAGGTGCCGGTGTA
>JACPGD010000504.1 GCA_016182645.1 Candidatus Hydrogenedentota bacterium
AAACTGTAAACTGTCGTTGTAGCCGACCATGTCATACGTGAACGCCACCATCCCCAGCTTCGCCAGCGTGATCGCCCGGCCCGGCACCGAACACTTGTCCGAGTTTTCCAGGCGCCCCTTTTCCCAGTGCCCATGCGGGTTCACCACCGCCGGAAACGGCCCCTCCCCCGCCGGCTTGTAGAGATTGCCCGTCACCAGAAAGCCCGGATACGCCTCGAAGCGCACCTTTGACACGCTGTACTCGCCGCGATCAATCGTGTCCGTGACTTCCGCGTTCAGCGGCGTCTTCTCTGGCAGCGGCCACACCCCCGACGACAACAGCGCCCGCGCCCGCAGTTCCGCCGTATAGGCCTCCCACGCCTCCGTGCTCGCAAACTCCGGCATCGTGAACACCGTGTTCGTGTGCTTCGCGTGCGCTGCCCGTCGGTCCTCCGCTGCCCGCGGCTGATCAAACACCGACCGGTCCCCCAGCAGTTTCTCCGGCTTCAGTTCCGGGTTGGTCGTCAACACGCACGCCGCGATGCGCGGAAAACCAAGCCCGCCCGACGCATCCAACGGCTGCGAGAAAAAGGCAACGTGCGCCGGCCCCGCGGGCAAATGCAACGTGCCCGCATTCGACCACTCGTAGCGGCCGGGCGTTTTCTTGTTCTCCGGTTGCTCAATGAGAAAACGTTGATTCGATAAGGCCACCTGGTGCTTCGTCCCGTCCGGCGCCCACACCCACACCGAATAGTCGCCCTCCTGCGCAATGTCCACCGAACCCTGGGCCGAGGGCACCGCGGTGTTGAACGTGGCATTCCCGAGGTACTTGATGTCCTCATTCAGGTGCCGCGCATCAATCCAAACCGTCGCACCGGCACTCGCCGACAACACGCACGCAACTCCAAACAGGCTGAGCATGGTTTGATTCTCCTTCAAGGTCGCCCGAAGCAGAAGAATACCTTGAACTGCCTGGAGAAAAGAAGCACTCGACAACACGTTCTCCAGGGCATTTCCCAGTTCTCGTAGCGTCTGGCGTCCGGCCTTCGTGCCCGGATTTGTCCTCCGTAGCGTCCGGTCTCTGTGCCGGACGCAATGCCGCAGCGCGCGCGCTGACCCTCACCAATCCCCGGGCGTTGCGCAATGTCTGGACGGCGCTGCGTGTGCACGTCCGGCACGGAGGCCGGACGCTACCGGGGAGGATCGCCGGCGCGGATGCCGAATGCTTTGACGCATCTGCGTGCACATGTCTTAGCCCCGTAGCCCCGAAGGGGCGTCCGCGAGTTGCCGGGGGTGGAGCGAAGCGGAACCCCCGGATCACAGCACGCCAACCCTCCCCCGTCCTGAAGGGACGGCGGAACCCTTGCCTATCCCCCAATCGCCTCGCGGTACTGCCGCACCAGCGACTCCGGAATGCGCGCCGGCCGCGTGGTCACTTCCTTCCGGAGGCCGAACACTGTGGAGCACCCATACGTGCGCGCGTCTTAGCCCCGGAGGGGCGTCCGCGAGTTGCCGGGGGTGGAGCGAAGCGGAACCCCCGGAACACGGCGCGCCAACCCTCCCCCGTCCTGAAGGGACGGTGGAAACCCCGCCTATCCCCCAATCGCGTCGCGGTACTGCTGCACCAGCGACTTCGGAATGCGCGCCGGCCGCGTGGTGCCAATGTACAACATGATGCCCCGCTGCGTCGCCGTCGCACACACCTCCTCCCCGATGCAGATCTCCGAATGCAACGTCAACGTCGCCCGCCCCATCTGCACGCACCACATGCTCCCCACGGGTTCGTCGAACAACTCGATCGACTTCTTATACACAATGTTCGTGGACGCCAGGATCGGCACGACCCCGTCCGCCATCAAGCCGCGCAGCGGGCAATACTGCCGGAGCACCTCCATCCGCAAATCTTCAAGCCACCGGATGTACACGGCGTTGTTGACATGGTGCGCGAAATCAATATCGTACGTCTGCACCTTGAGCGGCAGCGTGACCAACAGCGGGCGCGTCCCCGGCGGCGCGTGCAGCATGGACTATTTCTCCTTCTGAAATTGCCGGATCGCCCGGTCCATCTCGCGCTTACTTTCCTTTTCCTTGATCGCCGTGCGCTTGTCGTAGCTGTGCTTCCCGCGACACACGCCGATCAGCACCTTCACGATGCCTTTCTTGTAATACACACGCAACGGCACCATCGTCAGCCCCTTCTCCGCCACGCGCTGGCCCAATTTCAGGATCTCCCCCCGATGCAGCAGCAGCTTCCGGTCGCGCTCCGGATCATGGTTGTAGATGTTCCCCCGCTCATACGGCGGGATATGCGCGCCCAGCAGAAATAATTCTCCCCCGCGAATATCCGCATACGAGTCCTTCAGCGTCATGCTGCTCTGCATCCGCAGCGATTTCGCCTCGGTGCCCGTCAGCACGATCCCCGCCTCGACCGTATCGAGCACATGGTAGTCATGCCGCGCCCGCCGGTTCTCGACAATCACTTTTTCGCCCATGATCGAACTTCCGTTATTGTCGCGGTCATGCACAGTTGTGAAATCGGACTGATCGGTCCGATCCGATCGATCAGTCCGATTCAAGTTGATGTGGGCCGCTACCCTTAAGCTTGACCGGGCGAAGGTGCCACCCGAGCCTTAACCGGCTCGCGGGTACGCTCGCCCTCCCGAGCGACGCGGCGTCCCCGCCGCGTCTACTACTGCCGCCGCCCGCCCCACGACGGCCCTTCACACAACATGTTCAGCCTCGGGATCTGCTTCTCCTCGCCCGTGGCCACATTGACCGCCCACAGCCGGTGCGAGCCCGTGCGCGAGGACATGAACATCACGTGGCGCGAGTCCGCCGACCACGTCGGGTTTTCGTTGTTGCCATGGCTGTTCGTGACTGGGCGCGGGTTGCCGCCGCCCGCATCCATCACGTATATCTCCGCCCCCTGCCCCTTCTTTTCCACCACATACGCGATGAACTTGCCGTCCGGCGACCACGAGGGATCGAAAGAGTTGCCGCCCTGCAGCGAAACCCGCCGCTGGTTGCTGCCGTCCGCGCCCATCACGTGAATCTGCGGGCTGCCGCCGCGGTCGCTCACAAACGCGATTTGCTGGCCGTCCGGCGAGAACACGGGCGAAGAGTCGCCAAACGTGTTGTTCGTCAGCCGCCGCGCGTTCGACCCGTCGGCGTTGCGCACGTAAATTTCCATGTTCCCGTCTTTGCTCAGCGTCATGACCAGTTGGGTCCCGTTCGGGTGCCAGGCCGGCGCGGAGTTCAAGCCCACTTCCTTCGACAACGGCACCGACTGCCCCGAGCGCCGATCGAAGATGTAGAGGAACCCGTAGCGGTCTTTGTACGACAAGTACGCGATTTTGTTCCCGTCCGGCGAAATCTCCGGCTTAATCGAAACGCTGTTGTGCTTCGTCAATTGCAGCGCGTTCGCCCCGTCATAATCCGCCACGTAAATCTCTTTATGCCGCGTCTCGCCCGCGCTGAAGACGATCTCCGACGTGCCGATGCCCGGCGTCCCATTGATGTGGCGAATGATCTCCTCGGAAAACTTGTGCGCCGCCAGCCGCGGATGCTTCAGTTCCACGCGCAGTTCCTGCCCCAGCACCTGGTTCTTCGAGATCAGGTCGAACATCCGAAATTGCGTCACCAACTGGTTGCCCTCGCGCGACACCACCCCAAACACCAGGTTCTCCGCCTTGGACGACATCTGCCACGCGTTCAAGTCCAGTTTCGCCACGTCCGGGTCCAGCGCCACAAAACCGGGCGGATAATTCGCCGGCGGCATGATCCGCACCAGCCCGCTGAACTCCAGGTCAAACGTGATGACCTCCGCCATCTCCTTCGCCACCGAACTCATCGCCGGGTCCGTCACCGCGAACGGCGGCGCCACAATCGGAGTGCGCACGTCGCCCACCCCCTCGATATTGATCCGCACCTCCTGCGCCAGCGCCGGTAGGCAACACAACGTCAGCACACAAAACCAGCCATGACATCTCTTCACCTTGTGCTCCTTCTCACTACGGCTTATGCGCGTTTTTGTCCGGCGCGCCTTATTTGTTGTATCCGTCCTATTCGCCCTGCCCATCGCTCACCGCGACAGTCGGAAATCCACCACGACCCGCTGCTCCATCTTGCCCTGGGCATCCAGCGGCGGGAAGGGGGCCGCCAGTTTCACCGCCTGAATCCCGGAATTGCCGACGGACGGGTCACTCGCGTGCTTTACCACGACCGGCTCACCCAGGAGCCTACCATCTTTGGCCACCGTAAAGGCAATGGTCGCCACGTTGTTGGCGGGATCCAACGGCACCGTCGGCTCGGTCCACGCCGCGTCGATCTTCCGGTGTACCTTGTTGACCCACGACGAGGAAATGGCCCCCTCCATCACAATCGTCGTCCGCGCCGGTTCAACGGCGGAGCCTTCCCGGAAAATCGGATCTTTCATCGCCATCACCATCGGCTCCATCTCGCCCACCGGCTCCAGACTCTCCAGCGCCTTGCTGTCGGTCTTCTTCGTGTCCTTCTTCGTCTCCGTCTTCTTCGGCGTCTCCTTCTTCGCCTCCTTGACCTCGGTCTTCTTGGGTTCGGGCTTCTTCGCCTCCACCTTGGGTTTCGGCTCGGGTTTGGGTTCCGGTTTTGGCTCCGGTTTCGGCTCCGGTTTCTTAGGCTCCGGCGTCTTCGCCTCCACCTTCGGCGGCTCGGGCTGGGGGGGACGCTTGGGGGTAAACTTCTCCGGGTTCGGCGCCGTGGGCACGATGTCTTCCGCACCCTGGGCCGCCCGAATCAACTTGACCTGGTACATCTGCTGCTGTGCCGGCTTGCCCTCGAAGGGCCACCCCACCACCAACAGGGCGCCCGCCGCCAGATGCAACACAAACGACAGAACCAGCATCCGCCGGAACGGTGTCTGCTGGCCCATCCAATAATGATCGAAACGGCTTACCATGGCCGAACGCTCTGACTCCCAAATACACACACCTGACCCACAATTCCTGGGGGTCAGCCATGAGGAAATGCTGTTAGAAATGCTTGTTATAGTATGTCATGAAGCCCGGAAAGGGTTCCAGTCCGGGCTTCATGACCCACGATCAATTCGCCTTGACACTGGCCACCTTCACGGTCCCTTCCGTGAAATAGACGATGTCCTGCATCATTTCTGCAATCGCCGCCGCCGGCGTGGCCGGCGCGGCCGCCAGATGCACCCGCGCTGCCCCCGCCAGCACCGCCGACTGCACGCACTGCCGCAGAAAAATGCGCTCCGCCGCCGCGGCGTCCTCCAGCGTGACATACACGGCCCGGCCCCGCCGGAACGCCCGCGACACCGCGTCCTCGATCTGTTGAATCGCCGCCGCCCGCGTGGTCCGGTTCCGGCCCAGGCGGTCATCCGAGACCGGGATGACCACCTCCTGCGCCGGCTTTACACAAGTCCCAATTCCATCTCCTCACCTCCTTTCTTGCAAACAAAAAGCACGAAACCGTGGACCTCGCTGGTCCACGGCCTCGTGCTGAATATCATGACCCGCGCTGCGGGTAAGCTCGTCTTAGGAAATTCGAGGCACCAGGAACCTGCGCTCCTCCACAAGGAGGAGTGGGAGTCGCAGAGCCTGTTGATGCTTCGAATTCATTGGTGACTAAACCTTGAATTCCGCTACTATAGCAAAACCCGCCCCCGGGTACAAGTAAACGGGCCGTCCCCGTCGCATCGTCCCTGTTGTCCCTGCAAACCACCACGAGGGCCGTCACCCATGACCTTGCTCACCCTCTTCTATCTTCATCTCGGTGTCCTCGCCGCCCCCGCGCTCCAGCCGCCCGCGGAACCGCTCCCCGAGCGCGCCCAATATCAGCAGGCCGTGGGGGCTTGCCTGGATCGCCTGCTCGAATTTGGCCATGATCACTACGGCCCCGTCCATTCACCCCTCCTCATGAGCGTCATCGACGTGCGCACCAACACCGCCCCCCGTGAACCCGAGATCCTCGACGGCCTCATCCGCAGCGAGGGCCGGCTCCATCGCCGCAACCCCGGCGGCGCCGACCTCTGGGACGACCAACCGCTCCTCCGCGTCCTCTACGAATGCTCCCGCCAAACCAGCGACCCGCGCTATGCCGCCGCCGCCGATGCCCATGTCCGCGCCTATCTCCAACTCAGCCACAAGCCCAACGGCCTCCTCGCCTGGGGCACCCACATCTACTACGAAGCCTACAAAGACGCCCCCGGCGGCGACCAGGACGGCGCTGGCCCCCATGAATTGCTCGTGCTGTGTCCCGAGTGGGAGCGGATGTGGCAACTCGAACCGAAACTCGTTCAGCAGGAAATCGAAGGTATCTGGGACTGGCACCTGGTCGACCGCCTGACCGGCGAGCACAACCGCCACGATGACCGCCAGCGCGGCTGCGATTTCGCCTTCTCCGGCGGCGAATTCGCCTATGCCTTTGCGTTCCTCTACAGCAAGACGCAGCAGCCGGAACACCTCGAGTGGGCCAAGGTCGTGGCGGGCCGCCATTGGAACGCACGCAATCCCGAAACCAACCTTGCCCCCGACGCCCCCGCCATCGGCGACCGCTATGACGCCCACCACTGCTTCACGACCGTCTCCGGCCCGCACGCCGCGCTGCTCCTGAAATGCTTCGAGGCCACTCAGGACCCCTGGTTCCGTGACGTCGCCGTGGCCTACATCGCCGCTTACGATAAGTACGCCTGGGACGCTGACGCCGGCCGCTACTGGGCCATGCTCACCCTCGACGGACACCCCGTACCCCAAGAGCCCAAAGGCGAAGGCTACGACGCCTGGAAACCCACCGGCTACGTCGATACCTGGCGCACCGTCATGTACTCCTACGAGTTCCCCATGACCGCCGCCCAGACCAGCCTCTACGCCTGGGAACTGTCCCAGGACCCCCGCTGCCTCGACGCTGCCCGGCACTGGGCTGGGCATATCCGCCAGGATTTCCCGCCCAATGAAGGCCGCCGCTGGGGCAGCGAACTCCGCCAGGCCCTGCCCGCCCTCGAACAGACCGGCGGCACCTACGCCGAGAACTATGGCCGCGCCATCTCCTTCTTCCTCCGTCTCCACGTCGCCACCGGCGAACCAGCCGCGCTCGATACCGCCCGCGGCCTGGCCCGCGAAGCCTTGGCCAAGCTCTCTGAAAACGGCTGGATCAAAGGCCACCCCGCCAAGCCCTACTACGAATCCACCGACGGCGTCGCCTATTTCCTCTACGCGCTCCTGGAACTCGCGGCGTATCCAGAAAAGCTGCCGCCGAACCTGTAGTCCTCAGCCGGACGCCTCGAGCGCCTGCTTCAGTTGCCCGACCGACTCAAACACATAATGCGGATGCTGCGGGGCCGCGGCCAGTTGCTCCGCCCGCGTCTCGCCGCTGAGCACGCAAATCGCGGTAATGCCCGCGCGCAGCGCCATCTCCATGTCGGTGTACAGCCGGTCCCCCACCATCGCCGTCCGCGCCGGGTCCGCGCCCAGTTTTTCCAGGCCCATGCGCACCATCTCGACGTTCGGCTTGCCAATATATTTGGGCGCGCGCCCCGTCGCCGCCTCCAGCAACGCCGCAATCGACCCGCAATCCGGAATATACCCATAGTCGGTCGGGCAGACCTTGTCGGGGTTCGTCGCGATGTATGGCAAGCCCTCGCGCAACAGCAAACAGGCCTGCTCGAGCTTGGTATACGTGAGCGTCGTGTCAAAGGCGAGCACCACCGCATCGGGACGGCTGTTGGTCAACTCCAACCCGGCCCGCACCAGTTCCTGCTCAAACGACGGTGTCCCCAACACGTACAGCCGGCGATAGGGTGTCTCGGAAACGAGGTAGCGCGTGGTCGCCTCGCCCGACGTCAAGATGTCCGCCGGCGTGGCCTCGATGCCCAATTGCTGCAATTTTTCACTATAACGCGCCGCGTCCCCCGCCGGATTATTCGTGAAAAAGAGATAGCGCCGCCCGCTTGCCCGCAAGTAAGCGATAAACTCCTGCGCCCCCGGGATCGCGCGCGGTCCAAGATAGACCGTGCCATCCATATCGAGCAGGAAATACTGAAGGTCTGACAGCGGCACTGCGGGCATGCGCACGAGAATAGCAGAGCGGAACCCCTAAGTCATTCTGAGTGAAGCGAAGAATCCCTCGCCATGCTCGCCCATACTAGCATCAATTCACCATCTCCCCATTGAACACCACGGCATTGCCTGCGATCGCCGCATTCCCTTTGAAGGCCAGCTTCACCCCCGCCGGCGCCCGCGCCGCAATCGTCAGCGTCTTCCCCTCCAACGTCCACTCCACTTCCACCGGCCCTCGTACACTCGCCGTCGCCCCCTTCGCCCACGCCAGCCCGCTCGGCCGCGGGCTGATCACAAAGCTCGTGCCCCCCACCCCCTCCGGCAGAATCCCCAGTACGATCCGGTTCAAGAAATGGATAGGCCCCGACGACCACGCGTGACAATGGCTTCGCGTCGGGAACCCGCCGCTGCCGGTCGTCCCGCTGGCGAAACTCTCCCACACCGTCGTCGCGCCCGCATCGAGCATCGGCTGGTAATTCTCATAAATCGACGCAATGATCGCGTCCTGTTGCCCAAACTGTTCCAGCGCCAGGTGCTGATAGAACAACGCCCCCGGCGAACCCACCCGCACCATGCCCTCCGGCGGATCCAGCACGTTTTGCCGCAACTGGGCGCGCCATTCCACCGGCGCGATGTCATAGAGCAACGCCAGGAAATTGTTGTGTACCGACTGCTGCTCGCTCAGCGTCCCGTCCTCATGAATGCTGTCCGGATACCCACCGCGCCCCTGGTCATACAACGCGTTGATCGAGGCCACCAACGTCGCCCGTCTGGCCGCCAGCGAATGCGAGGCCTCCGCGTCCTGCACCACCGCCGCGCATTTCCGCGCCGCATCGATCGCCCCCACCAGCAGCATCGAATTGTGCAGTACCGTCCGATGCCCATCATCTATGCCGCTCCAGTCAAAAAAATTCCAGAACGGCCCGCTGAACAACCCATGGTCCGTGATGAACTGCTCCGTCCCGCGCAGGTTCTGCATCACCATCGGCCACACCTCGCGCAGGAACGCCTCGTCCCCGGAGTACTCGTAGTAATCCCAGACCGACATACCCCAGAGAAAACTCCACGCCGGAATCAGCGTCCCCCAGCACGACGGCGTCTGGCTCAGCGTAATCGGATAATCCTCCTCCAGAGACAGCCCCGTCAACCGGATGCACCGCTTCGCCAGGCCCCCCGCGCCAAACGCCGTAAATCCGAACAGCGCCTCCTTCCGCGCGTCGCCCACCCAATGTGTCTGCTCATACAGTGGGCAATCCGTGAACGTGTCCTCCATGCACAACTTCAACGTCCGCGCTGAAATCTCCCAGATCTTGTCCAGCTTCGGATCGCTGCACGCAAAACGCCCCACCGCCTCCACCGGATATGTCGACTCAATCAATTCAAACAGATGCACCTTCACAGCCCCCTCTTCCCCGCCCGCCTCCGCTTCTCCCCCCGCCCCCCGCCTCACCGTCAAAAAAATAAACCGCCCCGAGCGACGCTCCAACGACGTAAACTCATTCCGTCCCGCCTTGCACACATACCGCATCGAATTCCGGTACGGTGTCGTGAACTGCACCCGCCCATCCGGCGCGATATATTCCACCTCCGCAATGTCCAGCACCGTCCCCGCCTCCGCCTCCACGTCAAAATGATAGTACCCAACATTCTGCTCGCCCAAGTCAAACAGCAACTCCACGTCCCCCGCCGCACTCGGCCCTATCACCGTTGGCTCTCCCCCCGCCGCCAGGCTCCCCTCCGCGTTCTGCACCAATCCTCGAGCGTCCCCCAGCACCTGCCGCGCCTCAAACTGGGCATGCGGGTCCTCCATCACCTCCGTCCTGCTGTCCAGCGTCCGCACCTGGTTCCCCGCCACCCGCAACAACGAATGACTGTCCTTCACCTCCGCCACATAGCGATTCACCACCGCCTTGATCCGCCCGTCAACCGCCTCCCGCTCCTCCCGCGGCAGCAGCGCAAACCCCACGTCGCTGTTCACATACTTTGCCTCCTCAAACGCCACAAAGCACCACGGGTCCTCCACGTTCGCGTCTCGCGGGTTCCGCAGCGTGTACCCCTCCGTCTCCACCAGCCGCAGCGTCGTGTCCTTCTGCCAATGTCCGAAATAACTCGTCACCACCATCAGCAGGAAGTGTGCCCCCTTGTCCAATACGAACGCCCCCTCCTTCCCCGGCTTCCCATCAATCGTCACCGTGCACCCCGGCGCCGCCACATGCAGTTCCAGCGCCTCCGGCACCTCCAGCACCGTCGCCACCGCGCTCGCCATCGACACCTTCCCATTCGCCTCGATCAGTTCCGGATACAACAGCCGCGCACTTGGAAACGCATAGCACCGCCACCCCCGCTCCACCACCGACGCCCCTACCAACGCCTTCACCCCAAACGCCCTCCGCGTCAACAACGGACAATCCCTTGGATTCAACCCCTTCCACGGCCCCTCATAAGCCCCATACAACACCGTCGCCGCCGCGCCCGTTTCATTCCCCATTCCTAATTCCTCATTCCTAATTCCTAATTCTTCCTCCCTTGCATCATAAATCTCATACGGCCCCATCTGAATACACCGCTTCACCGTATTACGCACCCACCCCTTTGCCTCGCGCACCTGCCACGATCCATCCGACACCACCCGCACCGCCTCCCCCCCAACCCCTACCACATCCAACTGCACCAGCAGCCCCGCCTGCTGCGGAATCTGATGAAACGTCCCCACCCCGTAATACTTCGCAATCACTCGGATCTCATTTTCCCCCGCCTTCAAAAACTCCCGCACATCAATCACGTCATACTGATAATGCTCCGGCCAACTCCGGCACGGCCCATCATTCACCCACGCCCCATTGATGAACAGCCGGTACGCCGTGTCCGCCGTAATCGCCAGCGACGCCTCCTTTACCTCCGGCAACTTGAACACCTTCCGCGCCACAATCGTGTCGTTATACCCCCGATACGACTCCCGCGCCCCCCAAATCCACTGCGCGCTCAACTCCGCCCCCCGCGCCCCCGCCCCAGCCAACATCCCCACGGCCACCAGCAAACACACGGTCTTCATCACTCCTCCCTCTCATTTCTCCCCAATTCCTCATTCCCTCTTCCCTCGCCCCCTCCGTTCGCACGTTCAATCGTTCGCACTTTGTCCCGTCCCCTCCTTCCCCTCATTCCTCATCCTCAATCCTCATTCCTAATGGCTTCTCTTTGTTCCAACGAAACCGATGAATTGTAGAAAGAGATCCACAGCAGCCGCTAAAGCATCTTCTCGTGACCGACGAAAAAAGTCCCAATGACAGGTGTGTCTCTATCCGAATAGGGAACTAAAGGTTCCACCAGTTCCTGATAATGAACAAGGCGACAATGGCATCCCCAACGAGAGTTGCAGACGCTTGCTGGAGCAACACGGTCCATGACATCTCGGTGTCGCGCCTTGCCCCAAAACTCACGAAAATGATCCTCACCCTTTATGCCCAGTGACCCAATCTTCAAGTCATCGGGGCACTCGTAGAAGTTGCAGCATAGGTAGACATCCCCCGACACACCGATCACGGACATGATAGGGTTGATCCAACAGGAATACGTCGAAGGCACCTTAGCGGATTTGATGTCGATTTGGAGATCATTTGCTCGTTCGCCCAACTTTGACTTTAGCAGCGTTAGCTTGTGTTCCATTGCACGGATGAGGTCAGGGGTGGGCTCGTTGTCTCCGCGGATGGATTTAATCTTGACGTGATCCACAACGTACCGCTGTGTCCTGCGCGCCTTTAAACGCAAAATACCTTCTAACCGCTCCTCTAATGATGTGGCATTGTCCCTGGTAAGAAGGAGCTTAACGCCAATCCGCACCTTAGCGCGCTCATCTTGCATCTTCTTCTGTCCGAGAATTTCAAGCGCTTCCCAGAATAGGCTTTTCGCACTATCGTGCCCGGGGCGGTCAAAGTATTCCGTGTAGCCAAGGCGCACGTAGTCGAGTTGGACAATCCAATCACCCAAATTCAGCATCCTTGTTATTTCCAGTCCATTTGTAATTAGTCCGGCTCTAAAGGTCTTATGCTTGTTTCGACCTTCCACTAAAACCTGTAACATCTTCTCTGCCTCTGGGTGCTCAAGCGGTTCTCCTCCACCCGACAGCTCAACACATGAGACCTCCATCTCCGCTGCCTGACGAACGATTGATTCAATGAGAGAAAGTTCCATCCTTTGGTCAGAGGGCATCACTCCTGAGTTCCAGGTAAAGCAGTTGGGGCACCTGAGCTTGCAACTCATATTCGGTAAGACCACCAGCATCCGA
>JACPGD010000505.1 GCA_016182645.1 Candidatus Hydrogenedentota bacterium
TACGATGCGTTCGCCCGCTTCCAGCCCGGACAGCACCTCCACGGCCTCCCCAAAGCGTTTCCCCACCGTAATGATCCGCCACCGCGCCACGCCGTCCTGCGCGACGACGAACACGCCGCTTAATTGGCCGCGCTCGACCACCGCGCTCGCCGGCGCCGTCAGACACGCTTTGCCGCTCCCCGCGAATTGTGCCCGCCCAAAAGTCCCCGAACGCGCGGCCACACCCGCGGGCAGATCGACCTTCACCAGAAACGTGCGGCTCGCCGGGTCGGCGGCGGTGACCAGTTCCGCCACGGTCCCGTCCAACTCCTGGGCCTCTGGCGCGTCCAGCATCACCTTGACCCGTACGCCCGGGACGACACCGTGCGCGTTTGCCTCGTCCACCAGCGCCTCGAGCCGGTATTGCCGTGGGTCCTCCATCTCCAGCAGCGGCGCCCCCGGCGCTGCCAGATTCCCCACCTCCACCATCTTCCGCGTGATCACCCCAGCAAACGGGGCCACAATCGCGGAATAACTCTGCATCGTTTGCGCCCCCACCAGCGCCGCTTCTGCCTGCGCCACCCGCGCGTCCGCCTCACTGCGCCGCGCGTGGCTCGACGTCACCATCTCCCCCGCGCGCGCCGCCTCCGCCGCGGCGGCCGTCCACCGCGCGCTGGCCTCATCAAACGCCTGCCGGCTCACCACTTCCTTCTCCGCCAGCGCTTTGTACCGTTTAAATGTGGTCTGCGCGATGCTTGCCCCCGCTTCCGCGGCGTTTTTTGCCTGGACCGCCGCCTGCACGGCGCTGTCCACCTCGCGGCGCGCCTGTTGGGCCTCTTGCAGCGCACTCTCCGCTCGCCGCAGCTCCGCCGCCGCCTCACGGTTGTCCAACTCCACCAGGACCTGCCCCGCCGTCACGGCGTCCCCCTCCTTCACCTGAACGGCCGACACATAGCCCGTGACTTTGCTTTGGAGGACGCTGGACACTTTTGCGCGGACCGTCCCCACGGCTTCATAGGAAGCGGCAATGTCTGACGCTTGCACGGTGACTACCTGCGCGGCAATCTCCGGGCCGGCCGCCGCGCTGTCCGCGGCTTCATGCTGGCCACAGGCGGTCAGGACTACCGGCACAACCCATGCGGCCACACATAAGACAACAATGCGTATCATGTGATCCCCCTCACGAAAAACAGCATCCACAACGCGAATTATACACGGATCGTGGGTCCATTCTCGCATGGACACGTACTATATTTCTAAGATGAATGGTAGGGATGCCCAAGGCAACGCGGCGTGCCGAAATTTGGCAGGAGACAAGGAAGGTTCACCGCGGCCCAGCAGGCGGACATCGAGGGTCAGTGTCCCTTTTGTCTCTTGGGACTTTTATGTCCCTTGTCCTTGTCTGTCCCACCGCATATTCACGGCTTAAGGATGACGACCTCATCACCAATGTGCAGCAGGGGGGTATCGCGCCAGCCATTCCACTGATAGAGATCGCGAATGCTGACGCCATAGCGCCGGGCGATGGACGTGGGATTGTGGCCCGCGGCAACCACGTGGACGATGCGGCTCGGAGCACTCTCCACCTTGGCGAGTTTTACGGTGCCGCCCTTGGGGCCGGACACCACGAGTTCCTGGCCGATATTCAACGTGGTCTTGGGCGTGAGCTGGTTCCAGGCGAGCAAATCGGCCACTTTGACCTTGTATTTTGCGGCGATGCTGGTGGCGGTGTCGCCTTTGGCAACTTTGTGGGTCTTCGTCCGCGCACCAGGCGTGGCGGCCTTCTCCGTCTTCGGCTTCTGCGGTTGTGCTTCAGGTTTAGGAGCCGCCTCGGACTTCGCGAGTTCCGGCGCAGGCGCCGCAGGCTCAACCTTCGCTAGAACCGTCCCGGATGTTGCAGGCGCCTTGACGACCAGCTTGTCGCCCGCCTTGAGCACGGCGTCGGCTTTAAGTTGGTTCCAGGCGAAGAGATTATCGACCGTGATCCCGGAGGCGCGCGCAATCTTGACCGGATAATCGCCACGTTGAACCACATACGTGGCGGCCGCGGCGGCCGGCATGTCCACCGCGGTTTCCCGTGCCGCGGCCAGAACCAGGGCGCCGTCGCGTGGCTCGCTGGCGCGCGCCGGCAGTTTCGCTGGGGGCGCAGGAGCGGCTTTCGCGAGGGCAGTTTCTGGCTGGACCTCCGGCCCACCGGTTGCTGGAACTTCCTGACCGCCGCGCAGGACCAGTTTGTCGCCCACGCGCAGCATCGAGTTCTTGCTCAGGTGGTTCCAGGCCAGGAGGTCGTCGAGCGAGACCCCATAGATACTGGCGATCTTCCCCGGGTATTCACCGGCCCGCACTTCGTGAACGCGCTCCTCCAGCCGTGGGGCCGCCGTATCCGCAGCGTAAGCCAGAGTCTCTTCCACCAGGTGGGCGGCTTTCCCGCCGCGAATGACCAGCTTATCGCCGATGTGCAGCGTGGAACTCGTATCGAGGTTGTTCCAACTCAACAAGTCAGCCACATCGACGTCGTATTGCCCCGCAATCTTCGCGGGATACTCGCCGCGGCGAACTTCATGCACGCGCTGCGCAATCGTGAGCTGCTTGTTCGCAACGGTCGTCTCTGCGTTGGAACTTCCCCCCCGGACCACCAGTTTATCGCCCACGTGCAACAGGGAGTCCTTGTCGAGTTGGTTCCAGGCCAGCAGATCGTCCAACTTCACATCGTATTGGGTAGCGATCTTGGCCAGATATTCGCCTTGCTGGACCTCGTGAATCTGTTCCGGCGTGGCCGCCGCCAGCACTACCGGTGGGGCTTCAGGAGCGTCTCCCACGGGCGCGCTGGGCGGGGAAACCAGCAGCGTGCTCCCCGTGTGTATCCGGGAGCGTTTGCTTAGATTGTTCCACTGCATCAGGTCGCCAACGCTGACATCGTAGCGCCCGGCGATCTCAGAGAGGGTGTCGCCCCTGCGGACGGTGTAACTCTTCTGCGGACCGGTGGCCCCGCGGGACGTGTCGCGTGCCACGGTGACGGGCGGTGTCTCTTCTTGTGGAGCAGCGGCCGCGCCTGGTATTTTCAGGGTTTGGCCGGCGCGCAGGGAACGGGCGGACTTCAACTTGTTGATGCGCATCAGTTCATCGCTCGAAACCTGGTGCTTCTTCGCGATTGAGACAATCGTTTCGCCCCGCCGCACTTTGTACGAGGCCAGAACCGTTTCGCCCCGCCCCCGGTTGAGGTTCTGGCGGCGCGGCGCGGCCTTGGGAGATACCTGCGGCACGGAACCGAGCGCGGCGGCCAGCATTTCCCGGTGCGCGGGAGAAACCGCGAGGCTGTAATCGCCCGCGGGCGGCGTGATTTCGGCGATGAGATCGGGGTTCAGCCGCGACAAAGTTCCGGAGGGCAGTCCCATCGCTTTGTCGAGGTCGGCCAGCGCATACACGCCCCGAACCGGCACCCGCACGATCTCCTCCGCCCCTTCCGGCGCGACCTCAAAGCCGTAGCGCTCCGGGTGCGATGCGACGATGCAGGTGGCGAGAAAGCGCGGATAGTACTTCTTTGTTTCGGCCTTGATCCGGTCGCTGGCGGGCGGCTGTTCGATGAGTTTCCAGAAATCACGCTCGCCCCCGTTCGCGGCGATGGCGCGTTCCAGCCCGTATTCACCCATATTGTAGGCAGCGATGGCCAGCGCCCAGTTTCCATCGAAATAATCGTGGAGATCTCTAAGATACGCGATGGCCGCCTGTGTGGCGTGCTGCCAGTTGTAGCGCTCGTCGACGTAGTTATCCACCCGCAGGTTGTAACGCTGGCCGGTGGCCTTCATGAACTGCCACATGCCGCCCGCGCCCACCGGCGAGTCAATCTTGACGTTGTACTGGCTTTCCACCATGGCCAGCCAGGCCAGTTCGGGTGGGATGCCCGACTTCCGAAACTCTTCCTGAATCCAGGGAACATAGCGGAAACTGCGGTTCAACCCACGCTGGAAACTCTTCGGATAGACCTGTTGGATCTCCTCGATTTCCGCCAGGACGCGCTCCGGCAGCGGGAAAGGGATTTGCAGCGCGGACATCTGCGCTCCGAGGCCATCTTTCAAGTAATGTGGCGATACCGAAACCCGTGCCTGCCGCGTGCTTTCGTCAATGATCTGGCCAAACTCCTGGCGTACTGAGTAGAAAATGCTTGGATCCAGGTTGGCGGCAGCCAGCAATTCCAGCATGCGTGAATAGTGCTGGAGGGCCGCATCCCGGTTGCCCTGCTGTTGGGCGTCGTTGGCGGCCAGGAACTCCTTGTCGGCCTCGCGCAGCAGATCCGTGACCGAGCGGGTATCCTTGTTTACGGGGGCCAGTTCCTGGGCGCCCACCTTGGCGCGGGGCGCCGGACTGAACTGTACGGAATGCTTGTCTCCGCTGGAACCGGTCTTGCAGCCGGCAAAGGACAACGCCAGCGCCGCGGCCAGCACGGCCGGGCATAGTACGCCAAGGGGCGGCTTCAACATGATGAATTTCAACGCTCCTATGGTGGTCATAGCCGAGGCAACTTGCCCCGTTCCCATCAATAGCCGGGGCCATCCTGCCCCGCTCCCGTTGGCAGCCGGGGATCCACCCCGCGCCATCAGCAGTCCCGGCACGGGGTCAGGATCCCGTTCCGGTGTCTGGAGGCGAGACAAGAAGTGCCTCCAGAGTTTGATTCGTATCTCAACTGTGCACCCCGAAACCTGCCTGGCATCTCTGCACCCCGGTGAAACCCTGGGATCTCACCTTCGCGCTTGGCGATAGTGTAAAGCACATGCCCTTGTGTGTCAACTATCCCTCTGCCCTACAAGTTGTTGTGAGTTTTGATTGGCGGCGGCGCGTTACGGCGCGGGGATGCGATAGATGTTGGTCTGACTCTGGCTCGGCGACCGCGTGAAATAGATGTAGCCGCCCACGCTCCAGCAGGGCTGCTCTTCATCCGCCGGGTCCGTGGTCAACTGCCGGAGATTGCCGCCGTCGGTGTTCATGACCCAGATGTCGTAGTTTCCCGTCCGCTTGGATGCGAAAACAATGGATTTGCCGTCGGGCGAGAAGGAAGGATTTCCGTCATCCTTCGGGTCCGTGGTCAGTTGGGTCTGGCGGCCACCGTCCACCTGCATCAGCCAGACGTCCTTGTTCTTCGTGCGTACCGAGACGAAGGCAAGAGACTTGCCGTCGGGCGAAAACCGGGGTTCGTCGCCCTCCGCCAGCACGCGCGGGTTGCCCGCATTGCCCTTGCTCTCCGCATAGACGACACTGAGTTGCGGGCGTAACTTGACCACCTTCTTCGGCGCCTTGGCGAAAACGAGGGCCTCGCCTTTCGGGGCGTAGGAGGCGTACTCCTCCAGATCCGGGCTGTCGCTCAGTTGGAGATAGCCCGAGCCGCCATCAGCCGCCATCTCATAGAGGTCGCCGCCGCCGGTGCGCTTCGAGTTGAAGATGATGTGGCTTCCACTGGCCGACCAGGAGGGGTAGCGGTCATCCTCTTTGGTCTGCGTAAGCTGCATCTCGCCCGCCTTGCCGAATGTCAGCTTATACACGTCAAAATTCCCCGTTCGGTCACTCGTGTAGACCAAGTGGTTGCCGTCCGGAGAAACGCGGGGGTCCAGATCATGCTGGTTCCCCTGGGTGATTTGGACAACCTGCTGCGCCAAGGCGCTGCTCGTTGCGAGCAGCAACAGGGATGCAGTGAGACCTCTAACGATGTTCATAGACTCCCAACCCTCTCAACACGTAGTCGATCCCCAGTCCAGAGCGTAGCAATTCGGGGGTTGCCTGTCAAGATTTCGGTGGTGGATGTGGGGGAGGGACAGCGGGGAGGCCGGTGGGCGCCCTTTAAGTCGAAGCGGGCGCGAAAGTTGAGGAGGTGTCCTCCTCGTGGAATAGAATTCGCTCGGTTGTACATTCAATGAAAGGTGAGGTTGAACTCCATGCGCAAAGAGTCTCTTGAATTCCTGAAGAAACTACTAGACACCCCCAGCCCGTCCGGATTCGAGCAGGAAATCCAGAAGGTCTGCCGGAAATACATCGAACCATTCGCCGAGGAAATCTACAAGGACGTTCACGGAAACCAGTACCACGTTCTGAACAAGCAGGCGAAGGTGCGGATCATGTTGGCGGGGCATGTGGACGAGATCGGCCTGATGGTGAACACCATCGACGACAAGGGCTTCATCGGGTTTGTGCCCATCGGCGGGGTGGATGGTGCCGTGTTGGGCGGTCAGCGGGTGGTGGTTCATGGCGCGAAGGGGCCAGTGCCGGGCGTCATTGGCCGGAAGGCCATCCACCTGACGCCGGAGAAGGAGCGCAACCAGCCGCTCGAAATGCACCAGATGTGGGTGGACATCGGCGCGTCGAACAAGAAGGACGCGGAGACGGTGGTGGCGATTGCCGACCCGATTACGATCGACGTGGGCTACCGCCAATTGCGCAATGATATGGTGGTGGCGCGCGCGCTCGATGACCGCATCGGCGCGTTTGTCTGCCTCGAGGCGCTCCGCCTGCTCGCCGGCCGGGAGATGTCCGTGGCCGTGTATTGCGTGACGACGGTGCAAGAGGAAATCGGCCTGCGCGGCGCCATCACCAGCAGCTACGGCTGCAATCCGCAGGCCGGCATTGCCGTGGACGTGGCCTGGGCCACCGACCACCCCCGCGGCGAGGGCGAACGCTACGGCCAGACCGCCATCGGCAAAGGGCCCATCATCAGCCGCGGCCCCAACATCAACCCCGTCCTGCATAAAGGTCTCGTGACCGCCGCCCACAAGCACAGACTACCCATTCAACACTACGCCATGCCGCGCGCCACCGGTACCGACGCCAACGCGATGCAACTCAGCCGCGGCGGCGTCGCCACGGCCCTCGTCGGCATCCCCAACCGCTACATGCACACCCCCGTCGAACTTGTCAGTCTCAAAGACGTAGTCCATGCCAGCAAACTGATTGCGGAATGGATCTCAGGTTTGAAGGAGGATGTGAGCTTCATCCCGTAAGGATCAATAGGCAGGATTCTCAGGGAATGTTCGGCCAGGTCTTGTTCCAGCCGATGCGTTCGAGGGTCCAGAGATACTCCTTCATGACGACGGGGCCGTAGGCGGGCGGAACGTCGTCGGGAGCACAGACATTCGGCGTGTCGATGATACCGCGCATGTGGAGCATCATCTTCAGGTTCCGGAGCGAATTGGGGCCGCTGTAGAACATCAGGTACGGCAGAATCCGCTCGTAATAGACCGACGCGGCCGCTTCTTCATCGCCGTGCAGGTAGGCCTGCACGGCAGCGCCGTGAATTTCGACAGCTTCGGTGCCCGTCATGAACGCCGTGGCGCCGAGACGCAGGAGGTGGATCAAGTGCCGGCCACCCGCGCCGCCGATGACCTGCATGGTGCCCTTAAACTGCTCCTGTAATTCCGCCGTCTTTGTCAGGAAATCATCGCTCTCCGCGTTGATTGAGTGGATTTGCCCCGTCGCCTCGGCAATCTGCATGACCAATTCTGGCGTGAAGATGTGGGCGGTGCTCGTCATGTCCTGGATGATGATGGGCAGATCGGCGGCGGCTGCCAATTCTTGGAAGAGTGCGAGTGTGCGCGGCTGGTCCAGTTCTTCCTCATAGGGTAGCGCGCACATCATCAGGTCAGCCCCGCGCGCCAGCGCCTCGCGCGCATAGCGCAGGATGTCCGCGCTCGTTTTTCCGGTGACCCCCGCGAAGAATGGGACGCGTCCGTTCACCTGCTCGGTCACCACGTCCAGCAATCGCGAGCGGTCAGGGTCGCTAATCTTCTTGAACTCGGAGGCATTGGCGAAATGGCCCACGGCGACCGCGCCGCACTGGATGCAGTAGTCCACCAAACGCCGCTGGCTCACCAGATCAACTTTATGGTCGTTATCCACGGGCGTGGCCATGATGGGCATCATCCCGCGGAATGGTCCATAGCGCCGGCGGCCATGTTCCGCCGCCACCGCGGGCGGCGCCGGCCGCGCCTCCAGTCCGCCCACACCGGCGCACCCCGCCAGCACCGCCGTCCCGCCCACCATGAAATGCCGCCGTCCAATACTGTTCAGTTGCATCGCCCTTCCCTCCGCGTTGGTGAATTGCGAAAGGCAGTATAGCGCGGTTCAAGGCTGCTATACGAAAGAGGAAAGCGAGAGTAACTCGTGGGCTCTGTTGTGGCCGGGCACCTGACCCCGCCACTGCACCGTCACAAGTTCTCTTCCGGATGGAACGCGGCAAAGGCCTCCGCCCATGGAAGGAGACCTACCGGTCCGGGGAAGTGGCTGGGTCGGGAGACCCTGCCACAGCGGAAGGTTCAGGGTCGTACCTAAGCCCCTGGCTTGTCCTCTTGAGGGGAAGCCCAATCTTTCCAAAAACAGATTCCGTTGTCTCTGTGTCTACTTTACTCCCGCCCATTTGCTCTTTTATGGTCTTCCCGGGAGTGGCTGGTTCAATGATCACCATAAAAGCCCCCATTTTGGGGTCTTCCAGGTTGTCAAGCCGCAGATTTGCAGTGATGACGACTTCGCCTCGGTCCCAGAATAAGAATGGAACTGGAGCCTCCGCTTCTTTTTTCTTCAAAGCTTCCGGGACGAAATTCGTTCCAAAATTCTCCCAACAAAAGTCGAAGAACATCTGTTTGTTGTCTTTCAGAACTGTGTTGTCCCCTATCCAAATCAACATGATTGTTTTGACATGCAAGGCTACAATATTATACGAGATACTAAGCTTCATCGTCTCAATCTTCGGTAAAGGGAACTCATAGACTGTTCCCGAACTTGATTCACTTATTTCACCATCACGACGAACATTCGGGCGCATTGCAAGTAGTTGCTCGTATGTTAGACCCAATTTGATTCCTGAAATGTCCGGAGCAATTATGTCATGAGCCTTTAGCACGGGTTGGGGGTCATTCGTAGCTGCTCCGAGAACCACGAGTATCATCGAATACAACATGGTCCCTCTTTCCTCTTTCAGTGCTCTTACGTGAGATGCCAAATCCTCCAGAGCCGCCGCAGAAGCGGCGGCGGCAAGACAAACTGCTGTCGCATTGGCAATGCGATTCATAGTGAACGCCTCGTGATCAATCAAGAACTAGAAGGCGTGTAGAATAGTGCTCTATAGCTACTTTGATGTCTCTGGTTCAGGTGAATATCTCAGCCCCTGGTTTGTCATTTCAAGCGGAAGACCAAATTTCCCAAAGACGGACTTCGTTGTTTCGGCGTCTGCTTTTTTGCCGCCCAGCGTTTCTCTAACCGTCTTCCCCTGAATGGCCCTTTCTATGATTACAGTAAACGCGCCTTCATCTGGGTGTTTTTCATCGCCAAGCTGCCAACTTGCAGTGACAGCGATCTCGCCTGAATCCCAAAACATGAATGGAACCGGGGGCCCCGGCGCCTTCTTCAGTGAGGCTTCCGGAAGAAAACTCTTCCCAAAGTTGTCCCAACACAAGTCAAAAAACATGTTCCTGTTTTTCTCCATGACAGTCTTATTTGCTCGCCACAGCATGATCACGCTCTGCAGTTGTTTACTTGCGATTGAATACCCGATCCTGAGCTTCATCTCCTCCCTCTCTGGTATCACCACCACTTCCGAAGTGGATCCCGCACCGTCGGCCCTTATTTCGGGCTCATCGACAAGATTTGGCCGTGCCGCAAGTAATTCATCGTAAGACATGCCGATTTTGATGTCCGATGTTCCCGGAGCGAGCACACTTTGCGTCTTTAGCACAGGCCGGACTTCCGTTCCCTCATTTGCGGAGGCCCCAAAGACTATGAGCAGGATAGCGTGTAGCATATCATCTTCCCTTCTTGGATGACTGATCACTCGTTTGCGGGTTTTAGCAAACCACTTCCATTCGGGTTGTCTATCTCATCGAGAACAAGCAAGGTGCCAGCCGCCAGTGCGGCAGTGACATGTTGCTGCATCTGCTCCCGAGTCGCGGCAGCTAAACCTGCTCCAATCGCGTTGTTGTTCATGTCCATTGCGATTTCGTTGTGTGCATTCGCGTCCAATCCCGAGTACTCGTGTGCCGTAGAAGCCTCAATAGCCGTCGCCGCATCAAACTCCGAAGCAGAAATTGCGTTCCAATACGCATGTCGTGCGGCATCTCCTCTGCCATTGTGGATCCCATCGAAATTACTCTGAGCCCCAGCCCTCCGGTTGTGCGTTTGCGGTGGAGTCACTACAATGCCTCCAGAGGCCGTGGTACTTTGCAGGAAGGACGGTGGTCATGCCAAAGCATCAGAACGTTCTGGCGGATTATGACACGATGGAACGGGTGGGGGCGATTGTGCTGGGGGGGGGCCGGGGGACACGGCTGTATCCTTTGACAGCCGTGCGGGCGAAGCCGGCGGTGCCGCTGGCAGGGCGCTACCGGCTGGTGGACATTCCGCTGAGCAATTGCATCCATTCGGGCATCACGCGGATCGTGGTGCTGACGCAATTCAACAGCCACTCACTGAAACGGCATATCAACAATACGTACCAGTTCGACGTGTTTACGGGCGGGTACGTCGAGGTGCTGTCCGCGGAGCAGACGATGGAGGTCGGCGATTGGTTCCAGGGGACGGCGGACGCGGTGCGGAAGCAGTTGCTGCATATCCGCGACTTGAACGCGCAGTACTACATCATCTTGTCGGGCGATCAGCTTTATCACATGGATTACCGGACGATGATGGCAACGCACCTGAAGAAGGAGGCGGACATCACGGTGTCGGCGCTGCCGGTGTCGCGTGTCGCCGCCCAGTCCTTCGGCGTCATGAAATTGAAAAAGGACGGGCGGATCGCGGAATTTGTGGAGAAACCAAAAGAAGACAAGCTGCTGGACCAACTCGTGACGCCAGAGGAGTTGTTCAAGGAATTCTCGCTCGAGGCTGAAGGAAAACCCTATCTCGGCTCGATGGGCGTGTACATTTTCAATGCCAAAGTCCTCGAGGACCTTGTCGAGCAGCATCCCGAATGGGACGATTTTGGCCGCGAACTGCTGCCAAATGCGCTGAAGACTCACCGGGTTTTCGCCCACATGTTCTACGGTTTCTGGGAAGACATCGGCTCGGTCCGCTCTTACTTTGATGTGAGCATGGAACTCACCTCCGAAAAACCGCCTTTTGACATGCACGACCCGGAATATCCCATCTTCACGCACCGGCGTGCTCTTCCCGGCGTCAAAATGATTGATGCGCACATCAAGAACAGCATCGTCTGCGGCGGCAGCCAGATTGGAAAGGCTTCCGTCTCAAATTCGATTATCGGCATCCGCAGCATCATCCAGTCCGGCGCCGCGGTGGACCGGAGCATCATCCTCGGCGCCGAATACTACGAAGGCGAGCGCATGAAGGATCATCCGGTCCCCATGGGGATTGGGAAGAACTGTAAGATCTCGAACGCTATTATTGACCACAACGCGCGCATTGGAAAGAATGTGACCATCCACGGCTCGCGCAAGTTAAAAGACTGCGAGAACGAAGCCTACGTTGTGCGTGATGGAATCGTGGTCGTGCTGAAGAACGCGGTGATTCCTGATGGGGCGGTGATTGGATGAATCAGGCCCATGAAGGGCCGGTAGCGACAAAAGATTATGATTTTGTCGCAAGTGCCTGAGCATCAAGGTGTTATGCCCAAAGAATGGAGTTATGCGAAAGCGCCCCTTCCTTCGGGCAAGACCCGGATGAAGCGTAGTCCCTTAGTATCACTAACTGTGATTAAGTATAC
Source organism: Candidatus Hydrogenedentota bacterium (assembly GCA_016182645.1). Taxonomy (GTDB): domain Bacteria; phylum Hydrogenedentota; class Hydrogenedentia; order Hydrogenedentales; family JACPGD01; genus JACPGD01. Next base: position 11,672 of record JACPGD010000505.1, read on the forward strand.
AATATGTAACTGTCTAAAGCCTATAACGAAAAGTGTGATGGGTCACGTCTATAATTGCTCTTGATTCGCAAACAGCCTACGCTACATTTCCAAGATCTTCCTGGCCTTCGCGCTTATCGATTGCCGCGTCGTGAAGAATTCGTTCCAAGGGTCCTGCTTTAATTGCTGCAAACGTTTGGGCAGGTTCTCGATGGTGTAGGCGTCCGATTTGAGCGCTGGTTTCAATTCCTCCCAGGCGACCGGGGTGGACACCGGCGCGCCCGGCTTCGCCCGGGTCGAGTAGGCCGCGACGGAGGTGGCCCCGCGGCTGTTGCGGAGGTAGTCGATGAAGACCTTCCCTCTGCGCTTTACTTTGCTCATGGTGGCGATGTAACGCTCCGGCGCGCGTCGCACCATTTCCTGCGCGA
>JACPGD010000506.1 GCA_016182645.1 Candidatus Hydrogenedentota bacterium
CCACCTCTTTCTGACCGCCGCCCACCAGGTCGATGCGGAGATTGCCCTGCCCACAGGCAGCCGTCTACCCGCCGGCAGCATTCCCGATCACATCTCCTTCGGCGGCGTCCCCATCTTCTTTCCCGGCATTCTTGAGGACTATGCCAACCAGGGCGGGCCGCAGTGGGGGTTGCTTCCTAGTCTCGATGACCACTTCTACTTTGTACACATGGCGGCCTGTTATGCGGACGCCAGCGGCGGTACTGGCTTCCTACAAGAATCCGTCAATGGCAAGACGCTTCTTCAGCGCCTCGAAGCGGCCTACAGCATGCCGCCCAGCCTCGAAAACGGCATCGTGTCGGTCACGGACGAGGACCGCGGCGTGAACTTCGGGTTCTTCGACACCACGGTCCATACCGGCGCACTCTTCTTCTGCTCTCTGCTCAAATACCAGGCGGCCCTCGAACTCGAGGAGTTGGTCCGCGCCGCGGGCAACAAAGATCGGGCCAGATACTACGCCGGCCAAGCCAAAAGTATCCGGTCGGCCCTCCCTGGAGTATTCCAGGAACCAGGCGGCTTTTTGCGCGCCTCGACGGGACTGAGCGCGCAAACCGATGTTTGGGGCACCGCTTTTGCCGTTTACATTCACGCTCTGCCGGTGATGACGGAGCAGCGCGCCTGCCTGGCCCTGGCGGACGCGTTGCGCCGCCGGACCATCCAGTGGGAGGGGGCCATCCGCCATGTGCCCACCGACCAGGATTTCAGCGAAACGACGGCTTGGGAGAAAAGCTATGTGCCGAAGGACACCTACCAGAATGGCGCGTACTGGGACACCCCCGTCGGATGGGTCTGTTACGCCGTGGCCCAGGTAGACGCGGATCTCGCCAAGACCCTGGCCGCCGAATACATGGCCCAACTGCGAAGCGGCGATTATCGGCAGGGGCCAGACTTCGGCGCGCCCTGGGAATGCCGCCACGGCAATGGCCACCGCCAGAACCCCGTCTATCTCGCCAGCGTCAGCGTCCCGCTCGCGGCTTTTCGGCGGATTAACCAATGAGTCCTATAGACTGATATTCTCGCTCGCAGGCGAGTCTTTCAATGGGTCCACCTGCAAACATTTTGACCCTGCACACAACGGCATAGTATATAATGTTGCATCACGGTGAGGGGATCATTGATCCATCCAGTTGCGATTAACCTGGGGTGACGCCGCTCTATGAGCAAAATCTTACTGGTTGACGACGACGTCGACCTCGCAGAACTGATTGAAACCAAGTTGAAGGCCGAAGGGCATCAACTGTTTATCATTAATACGGGCGAGGGCGCCTTCGAGTATGCCAAGCAGGTCAAGCCGGACATGTGCATTCTCGATATCATGCTCCCGAGCGTCACCGGCTACCAGATTTGCCGGAAGATCCGGAAAGACCCCGAACTGTATCGCATCGCCATCTTGATTCTGACCGCCCTCGGGGAAGAACCCGAAATCCTGCATGGGCTCGAGCAGGGCGCAGATGACTATCTGGTCAAACCGTTCCGCCTCGAACGGCTGATGGACAAGATTGCCTCACTGCAAGCGCTCATTGCCGCGGTCACCACCCGCAACCGGTTGACCAATCTTCCGGGCACCGATGCCATAAAGCGCGAAATCAATCATCAGCTTGCGCGCGGCATGGACATTGCCGCCGTATATATTGACATTTTTGGCTTCAAGCCCTTCTGTGCCGCCCGCGGCCAGGAAGGGCAACGCCGGGTCCTCGAATTTGCCGCTCAGATGCTCTTGGGACTTACGCGCGACATGGGCATTTATGAATGCTTCATTTCGCACATGGGCGGCGAACATTTTGTCGTGTTGCTGAAACTGGAAGACAGCGAGCGATTCTGCAGTTCACTGGCCACGATGTTCGACCAGCGCGTCCGCACCCTCTATACGCCCCAGGAAGTCGAGCAGGGCTTTATTGTCGCCACAGACAAGCGCGGCAAGGAAGTGCGTTGCCCGCTGATGGCCCTCTCGATTGGCGTGGCCCACACGCAATTCCGCAATTTCAAGAGTGCCAAGAAGATGTTCGAGGTACTCGCGCAAGTCCGCCAAATGGCACAGCCCGGCAAATCCGGCAGCGTCGTGTTTGTAGATCGTCGTCACGCTGACCGCTAATCCCCGGGAAAGTATTGCAGAAATAAGAGACTTGACGCCGGGAAGGAAATGCGTATACTCATGGCGAGAGGATGGGCATTATGCAGTGTCGTTGTTCTGGATTCACGCTCGTTGAATTAATTATTGTCATTATTATTCTCGCCATTATTGCCGCCTTGGCCATCCCCCAATTCACCAGTTCCACCGAAGAGGCCAAACAAGCTGTCCTGGATGATGATCTGGCCACCATGCAGAAGGCGATCGACCGCTATTTTCTCGAACACGGGGAAAACTATCCTGACAGCCAGATCGTCAACCAATTGACCCAGTACACACGGGGCGATGGCACCCCAAACGCAAACTTTGGCCCTCCCTTCAAACTCGGGCCCTACTTGAATGCCATCCCCCCCAATCCCTTTGCCTCGGGTTCCGTGGACGCCGACGGCATCACGGTCGTGTCGGACAACGACCCACTCGTGGCCGATGCCTCGCCCACGACGGGCTGGAAGTACAACAGCACGACCGGGCGCATCATCGCCAACGTCAGCTAACTCAATCTTCCCATTACAGCCATTCTTCCCATCCTTCCCACCCAAACTGAATAACCACCCCCACCCCCTCGTCCTGTAACCAAACTCAACGGGGAGGTGAATACGATGAGACACGTTCGCTCGATTACAGTAGCCAAAGCCAGCACCAAAGACGTCGATGAACCGGAAGAGATCCTCTTCTTCCAGCTCTTCTTCACCGTCGTCTCCATCATGCTTTCCGCCGCCTTCGGGAAGTATTAGCGGGCAGGCCCCAGGCCGGGGCGTTGCGCCCCGGCCTGCTCTACCTCCCCCGGTGTTCGTCCGTGCCTGTCTGCGCCGGGCCGTGATATGATCCCCTTCCTTTTGCCGCGCAGTACAACCGTGCATCAACATCAGGGGACACTCATGACCACGCAGTTGCTCCTTGCTTACTTCCTCGCAGCGGGCCTTGCCGCGGCACCTTCCGGCCCCAAGAATGTCATCCTCATGATCGGCGATGGCATGGGCTACAACCAGGTGCAGGCGGGCAGCCTCTACACCTACGGCGCCTACGACGGCCAGCCGTACTGGCGCTACTACGTGGATCCTATCAGCACCCAATCGCTCGACAATCCCAACGCCTATGAGCCCGATAGGGCTTGGACATCGTTTGGTTATTTTCAGAAGCTGCCCACCGACTCCGCCGCCGCCGCCACGGCGATGTCCACCGGCGTCAAAGTCCAGAATGGCCTCATCCAGATGACCGAAGACGGCCAAAGACTGGACGGCCTTGTGGACACCGCCGAGGCCATGGGCAAAGCCACGGGCGTGCTCAGCACCGTCTTTTTCAGCCATGCCACGCCGGCCGCCTTCGTCGCTCATGACGCCTCGCGTAAGAACGTCGCCGAAATCGCCCAGGAAATGATCCTGGAAAGCCCTGTTGACTTAATCCTCGCCCCCGGGCATCCCTGGTTTGACAACGACGGCAAGCAGGTGGGCGGGCTTGAGCCTGACGTCTACGCATCGACAGAGTCCTATGACTACGTGGGCGGGGAGGCCCTCTTCCGCCAACTCCGTGAAGGCACGGCCGGCGGTGATGCCGATGCCGATGGCGACCCGGATGCCTGGACGCTCGTGGATCAAACGCAGGCCATTCAAGACCTCGCGCAGGGAGCCACTCCCGCACGTCTGCTCGGCCTCGTGCCGGTGCACGCGACGCTTCGCAGCGACCGCGGCGGAGACGTGGCCGCGCCGCCCTACGCCGCACCCATTAACGATTCGCTGCCCGGCATGGCCGACATGATGCGCGCCGCGCTTAACGTGCTGGACAACGACCCGGAAGGTTTTTTCCTGATGGCCGAAGGCGGCGCCATTGACTGGGCTGCTCATGGCAATCAGATGGGCCGCCTCATCGAGGAACAGGTAGATTTTGACGAAGCCATTGGCGCCACGATGGCTTGGGTCGAGCAAAACAGCTCTTGGGAAGACACGCTCCTGATTATTACGGCCGATCACGAAACCGGCTACTTGTGGGGCCCCGGCACAGGCCCGGTGGATACAACGGCGGCCACGGGCGCGGCAGGCCAATGGCTGCCGCTCGAAAACCGCGGGAAAGGCCAGGTGCCTGGGCACTCCTGGCAAATCCATGAGCACACCAATCAATTGGTGCCACTTTTTGCTCGCGGTGCTGGCGCCGAAACCTTCGCCAAGGATCCCCGCGGCCATGACCCTTTCCGTGGGACGTACCTCGACAACACCGACATCCCAAAGATCGTCCGCCGCCTCTGGCGCTGACGGGTCCCAGGGGGCGCCCGCAAGCGATCAAGCTTGAGGGTGGATTTCTGTACAATGGCGAATAAATATTCCCCTTAGCCGGTATCTCACGCGGAACGGAGAAAGGAACCTTCATCATGGACGCAGCGACCCCAGTTCCAGAACCAGTTCAGGAACCTCAGGCCGAGGAGGTCACCGTTTGGAGCGGTCATCCTTCGCACGCCATGTATTTCGGCACCTATACGCTGTGCATACTCTTCTGCGTGCTCATCGTCCCCATATTCATCGCGCTTTGGATTTGGATCAAGGTACGCACGCAGGTGTACGAACTCACCAGCCAGCGCCTCTTTTTCACCACCGGCATCTTAAGCAAACAGCGCGAAGAATGGGAACTCTACCGCGTCAAGGACATGCGCATCGAGGAACCCTTCAAACTCCGTCTCTTCGGCAAAGGCAACATCGTCCTCGAAACGAGCGACCGCTCCATTCCTAATTTTGTACTCCAAGCCGTGGATCAGCCCAAGCAGCTCTCCGCCAGGATACGCCAGCTTGTCGAAGAACGCCGCCGCACCCGCGGCGTGCGCGAACTCGACGTCGAGTAAGCACGCCGCACCGGGGGCAAGACGCAGATCCGTCCGATCAGTCCGACCAGTCCGATGTGCAAACAAAGGACCTTCACACTGTCGCCCCCTCACCTCTTTGCACGTTCACACGTTCGTACCTACTCCAACAACTTCCGCATCCCCGCCATCAGCACTTCCTCCACTTCCGGCGCGGTGCGGGAAACATACACGCCCGTCTCATAGCCGCCTTGGGGATAGGCCTCCGCCGTGCCAATGTATCCCGGCCCGTAATCGCCATACGCCGCCATCGCGACGAAAGCCTCCGGTCTCATGGACTGCGCGGCTAACTGGTACTCCACAAACAGTTCACCGGGCATGTGCAGCACGTACACGCTTCCCAGGCGCAACGCGCTGAGGCATGTTTCGTCGCCCTGTTCCGCTCGCTTGATCCACGCCACTTCATTTGCCGCCTGCTCCCGCGCCGCCGACGGCGCGTTCACATCGCGCAGCACCTGCTCTTCATGTTCCAGAGACACTTCCGTGCGCACCGGCATCGATACGCGCGCCACGATCCACCCGACGTCCGAAGGGCCCAGCGGCATTCTCTCTGTCGCTTCCCAGGCGCGCCGCATGCCCTCCGCCAGGCGCCGCGCCAGCACGGGACGGTTCTCCGGCGCGCCGTCGTTGTACTTGCCCGCGCTGATGTTGCCGCCGGCGCCGTTGAAGTGAATATGCGGCACTCCGCGGAGCGCCTGTTCCCGCAGCGACCGCGCCATGCCCACGAAGTCCGCGCTCACGCACCCCTGCCCGTAATGGCTCTGTGGGTGAGTCGCGTAGTAGGAAAGTACCGCCAGTGGCTTGGACTCATTCCAGAAACTGATCACCTTCACATTTGGGTCAATAGTGCCCACGCCCCGTGCGCGCACCGCCGGATCCTTCGTGGCCGTCCACCGCACATGCTCCACTTTTCCGTCCGCCCCAAGGACGCGCCGGTTCGACGCCACCTGATCCACCCTGGCCTGACCGAACCCCACCGCCGTCACGGGCGTCGCCTGCGCGAGGCACGCCTTCACGGCGTCTGCCGTGCGTTGAATCGCCTCGCGCGCAAAGACCACATCGAAAGTCGTTCCACCCAGCCCCTGTGCGTCCAGCAGGGCCTCGGTGTCAAAATCACAAGAGGGCGCATCGTGCTGGTGCAATGTCTGCACGGCCACGCGCTCGGCGGACGTGCCGGCCGCCCCCGCCAGTGCTTCGCGCCAGGTGTCCCAGCCGCTGTTCGCAATGCCGACCCAATCCACCGCAAACAAGACGATGGGCGCCTGTCCCTCCACCAGGAGCACAAGGCCCCGCGCGCCCAACGGGTCGTCGATCTTCTCCGCCGGTTTCACCGCGCCTCCACACAGCGGTGCACCAAGCGGCGGCGTCACGTCAGCCTGAAACGTTGCCAACCGCACACCCTCGGCGCCGGCCAGTCCACCATAAATGCTCAGTGCCACAGCCCAGGACAAGAAGTACTTCATGCGTTGCGCCTTTCTTGTTGCTTGATGGCGACATCCTAGCACGCTCGGCTTACGTCATTTCCATGCCTGTACCTGTGGCCGCGCATGTGTTATCGTTGCTCGCGAGACAGGGGGACATCCAACGAGGACATACTATGAAGCGTCGCGCTTTCCTTAAATCTTCCATTGCTGGCCTAGTGCTTGCCCAGGGGGCCGCACGTGCCCAAATCGAAAGTGCCAATGACCGCATCGTTGTCGCGGTAGTTGGCATTCGCGACAGGGGGATGGACCTTGCAGAGGAATTGGCCAGGCAACCCAATGTCGAACTCCGCTATCTGGCGGACGTCGACACACGTCTGTTCCAGGAACGCGTCGCGCGCATCGAGAGCATCACAGGAAAGGCCCCACAATGCGTCCAAGATTTCCGCAAGACACTTGACGATCCGGAGATTGATGCCATCGCGACCGCAACGCCTGACCACTGGCATGCGCTGATCACCCTCTGGGCCTGTCAGGCGGGCAAAGACGTCTATGTGGAGAAACCCACCTCCCACAGCGTCTGGGAAAGCCGGAAGATGGTCGAGGCCGCGCGCAAGTACAAGCGCGTGGTCCAAGTCGGCACCCAGAATCGCAGTGCCGACTACATCTACAAGGCGCTCGACTACATTCAGTCGGGCGGCCTGGGCGACATTCACTTCGTCCGCGTCATGAACAGCAAGATGCGCGAGGACATTGGCCGCCCCGCGGACAGCGCCGTTCCCGCAGGCGTTGACTATGATCTTTGGCTCGGTCCCGCGCCTGAACGGCCCTTCAACGAAAACCGCTTTCACTACAACTGGCACTGGTTCTGGGACTATGGCGGTGGTGATGTCGTGAATGACGGCGTGCATCAGATTGATTTGGCGCGCTGGATGACCGGGCAGAGACTCCCCAAGGCCGTGAGCAGCGCCGGCGGGATGTTTTATTTTGACGACGCGCGGGAAACGCCGGACACGCAGACCATCACCTGGGAATTTGAAAAACTGACGATCGTGCTCGAACAGACGCTATGGACCCCGTACATGAAGAAAATTCCCTTCGAACTGCGCGACCAGGACCGGCTGCCCAACTGGCCCTTTGCCGCCACGCGCGTGGAGCTTTGCGGTACCAAGAACTTCATGTACCTGAGCCGCATGGGCGGCGGTTGGCAGGTCTACGACGCCGAGGGCCAATCCATCGCCATTCAGCACGGTAGATTCTCCCCCGCCAACACCGCGCACATTGTAAATTTCCTTGACTGCATCCGCACGCGCGAAACGCCCCGCGCCGACATTGAAGAAGGGCACTACTCCACGCTGCTCGCCCACTACGGCAATATCGCCTACCGCGTGGGCCGCCGCCTCCACATCGATCCCGTCACCGAAGGCTTCCTCCACGACGACGAAGCCAACACTCTCGTCAAGCGCACCTACCGCGCCCCCTACATCGTCCCTGACCAAGTCTGACCCTATCCGAAACCTCTTGCTTAAAACTGGCATGACCGCACTCCCGGCTGGGCCAGCAATCCGGCCCCCTTGTGGCCTCCTCTATTCCCCATCGCCTCTCCCCTGCTTCTTTGTGTTCCATGTGCTCTTTGAGGCTAAAATCTCCTCCGTTCCGGAGTACCGACAATGCCCCCGCGAAAAAAACCTTCTGCCCCCGCCGCGTCACGATACTCCGTGATCCGCTTCGCCCTCGCCCTCTACCTCCTCGCCCTGCTTCCGCGCATCGTCTTCGTCCTACTCGCCGGCCGTGCTGACCTCAGCCTCGACGAAATCGAATATCACCTCCTCGCCACAAACCTTGCCAAGGGCAATGGCTTCCGCTGGTTCTTCGACCTCAAGTCGTCGTTTCGCCCTCCCGGATATCCCTTCTGCCTCGCCGCGCTCTATTACTTCACCGGTCCCAACTACTTCCTCGCCCGCCTCGTCCAGACCTTTCTCGTAGCCACGACGGGCGTGCTCACCTGGCTCCTGGGCCGGCAATTCTTCGCCGAATCCGCCGCCCGCCTCGCCGGCATTATCATCGCCCTCTACCCCCCGCTCATCTTCTACACCGTCGCCCTCATGGGCGAGAACCTCTTCATCCCCCTCCTCCTCCTTGGTCTCTATTGTCTCGTGCGCCCCAGTTCATCACCAATTCCGCATTCCCAATTCATCCTACATCCCTTGCTTTCCGCCCTCAGCTTCGGCCTCGCCATCCTCATCCGGCCCGAACTTACGTATCTATTGCCATTCGTGCTGGCTTGGTTGTATCTCGTGACGCGGCGGCGGCAGACCGCAACACGGACGGACACAGACGAGCACGGACGAAAGCGGGGGCACGGCGCCACCGCTTCATCCTCCGGCGTCGAGCCTCGGGCCTCCAGTTCGCAGCCTCACTTCGCCCTTCGTACTACGCTCTTCCTCGTTCTCCTCGCCCTCATCATCACTCCCTGGGTCATTCGCAACTACCACGTCACCGGCAGATTTGTCTATCTCGACACACGCACCGGCTACAACCTTTACCTCGGCTACAACGACCGTGCCAACGGCACCTTCGATATGATGCGCGCGCAAGACCTCATCGACGCCTTCATTAAAGAGAATCTCGCCCGAATCGATCTGCCCAGGCCCCTCACCGAGGCACAAGTCCGCAACTTGCTCTACCGTGAAGTCATGGCCTACAAACAGCCCGGGCGCCTCGACTACCCCCTGCGCAAGCAGTTTGACCCCGACTCCGCCCTCAGCGACGTCGTCATGAACGACTGGGGCATGGCCCGCGCCAAGGAATTCATTCAAGAGCACCCCCTCCGTGCGCTCGCCCTGCTGCCCCTCAAATTCGCCTACTTCTGGGACCTCGAGCACCGCATCTTCCTCTTCGCCTACTCGAACAACTTCATCGGCCCTCTCCCCCGCCCCCTCCTGGCCCTCTTTTTCCTCCTCCTACTCGCCCCCTTCCCGCTCCTCGTCCTCCTGAGTATCCTCCACGTCACGTTGAAACCGCCGCCAGCGACCCACCCTGAAACCTCGACCCTGAAATCTCAATGCCAAACTTCCCAGGCTCCAGATTTTCCATTCCTTATTCCTCATTCCTCATTCCTCATTCTCCCCATCGTGTTCTACGCCCTCCTCCATACCCTCACTTTCGGCGAAGCTCGCTTCCACTACGTCATCCTCCCCTTCCTGGCCCTCCTCGCCGCCCAAACTCTCACCCGCCTCCGCACCACCCGGAAATCTCGCTCCCCTGTTTCCTCTATTCCCCATTCCCCATTCTTCCTTCATCCTTCATCTTTCATCCTTCTCTTGCTCTTCCTCCTCATTTGGGCGCATGGCCTCTACGCTTCGTGGGACCACTGGCTCGCCGTCTTCGGCCCCAACGGCCACCAAAGCTACCTCGAATTCTAGGGTTTGTTCACTCAGAAACGGGCTACCACTCGGCGTCCACGCCCGGTATGATGTGGGTTCGAGCACTGGAAGGAGGAATGGACTATGCGAATAGCCACAATATTCATGGGGGTGCTGCTCTCCATAAGCAGCGCCTGGGGCCAGGTGGATGTCTTCTGGGGGGAACCGGTCGAGTTGCGCGGAAATTCAATTTACTTCACCAGTTGGAAATACGTGCGGCAGGGCAATTTCGCCTGGCGTGTCCAGGAGGACCCAAACCTGACGGAAGAGCAGAAAGCGCAAAAGGCGTGGCTGAAAGGCGACAGCAGCCTGCCGGCGGCCTTCGAGGTGACGGACATGCCGCGGGGCATCCGCCTGGTGGCGCAGCCGGCCGAGAAGGTGCCGTTCCAGCCGGGGCAGATCGCGGCGCAGGTATTTGACGAGGGGAAATACAAGACCTGGTACACCGTGGACCCCACACCCGACGCCGAGCCCTTCAGCGGCAAAGACAAAATCTTACCCGGCTACAATGCACACATTGGGTACGCTGAATCGCTCGACGCCGTGACGTGGACGATGCCAAAACTGGGCCTCATCGAGTACGCCGGGAACAAGGACAACAATATTGTCTTTCGCGGTGACCTGGAGGGTTCGGTGCGCGGTTTTCATGGTGGGAGTGTGTTCGTCGATCCCTCCTCTACCGATGAGCGCTACAAGATGATCTATCTCGGCATCATCACCGACGAGGAATGGGCGGCTTATGCCGCGAAGTATCCGGATGAAGTGGACACGATGGCGCGGCGGCAGGACGTGGGCGGGTTTCGGCTGGTGTGTGCGGTGTTCGGGGCGGTCTCGCCGGATGGGCTGCATTGGAGTTCGCTGCCGGAACCGCTGATGGTGCAGCATGCGGACACGCTGAACACGTGCTACTACGACGTCGACCTGAAGCAGTGCGTGGCCTATATCCGCGCGTGGCAGGCGAACCGGCAGGCGCCGGGCTACCAAGAGCAGTTCAAGGACACCTGGATTAGCGCGGGACGCCGCGCGATTGGGCGCAGTTTCAGCAAGGATTTCCGGCACTTCTCGAAGCCGGAGATTGTGGTGGTCACCCGCCCGGACATGCCGCCCAGCCACCTCTTCTACACCAATGGCAAGACTACGCTGCCGGGCGCGCCGGACAACCATGTGCTCTTCCCGTGGATCTGGGAACTTGAGCGCGACGGCGGCTCGACGTGGCTTTACTCAAGCGCAGACGGCGTCAACTGGGGCGCCGTGCCCGGCGGGCCCGTGCTGGCCACCGGTGGGCCCGGTGCCTCCGACGGCGGCTATATCGTCGCCAGCGGCAACCTGCTCGAATACCCTGGCGACAAGTGGGGCATCACCTTCGGTGGCAATCCCATTCCGCACAAATACCCTGGGCGCGACATCAGCCAGCGCAAGGGCCTCTACCCCCGCGTCCCCGGCGTAAGCGGCATCGCCACGTGGCCCAAAGGCCGCCTCGTTGCGCTACAGGCCGACGAAGAAGGCGAGTTTGCCACGCTGGCCGTCGTGCCCAAAGGCGAGCGTCTCCGGCTCAATGCGTCCATCCCACCCACCGGCTACATCAAAGTTGCGGTGCGGCCCCTCGGCAGCGGTCAGGACATCGAGGGGCGCGGCTTTGACGCCGCCGACCGCCTCCTCGGCGACGGCCTGGCGCTGCCTGTCACCTGGCACGGCGAGGACACCCTGAAGCACGGCGGGGCGCCGCTGATGCTGCGATTCCAACTGAAGCAGGCGAAGCTGTTTGCGGTGGAGTTTTATTGATAGCGGACCCACTGGACCAATCAGCACAAAGAACGGATTGGTTGGGGTTGGGCTGGGAGCGCTTTAACCCTGTTGTGCGATTGGGGCCACTTGGTTTACGATGTTGCACAGTAACAGTGCGTGATTGGGTACTTCATCAGCGGCAGGCGGTGAGGCAGTATGGGCATCATAGATTATCTTTGGAATGGACTCCTTGGGATTCCTGTCGAGTTCTTGGGCACTTATCTCCACTTCGACGTGTTTACGCCGTGGAAGGTCCTGGCCTGGAAGGTCTTCTTCCTGATTGTCTGCCTGGGGCTGTTGTGGGAGGTCAAACTTCGCTTCCAGCTCTGGTGGCGCAAACGCCACAAGGAAGAGCTGATGGAGGACGTCATCCCGGAAAAGGGGGTGGTGAAGGACCAGGAATTCGCCCAGAAGATCCAGGCGATGCACGCACCCGAACAGACATTGGCGGCGCTGAAGCGGCGCAAGGAGTGGGTGCAGGCGGGCGAGGTGTATGCCGCGCTGAACCGGAACAAAGAAGCCGCGAAAATGTTCCAGAAGGCGAAGGACAAGCGCCGCGCGGCGATGGAATGGGCGAAGGCCGGAAAGACGGTGCGGGCGGCGCGGATCCTGGCGCGCCTGGGCGACTACGCGACCGCTGCCCGGTTCTATTCAGAGAAGGGCAAGCACCTGCAGGCGGCGCGGGCGTATGCAAAGCTGAACGATCTGCCCAATGCCGCCGACGCCTATGCGCAGGCAAAAAAGTACCCGCAGGCGGCGGAACTTTTCCAAACGTATTTTCGCAATCCGGGTACGGACCCCGCCGCCCAGCTTCACGCGGCGGAGCGCTGCTACGCCATGTTTCAATTAAAGGACGCCCGGGAAAAGATTCCGGCGGATTCGGTCAAGCCGTTGCTCTTTGGGGTGGCGGAACGGTTCGAAGCGGGCAAGCGCGACGACCTTGCTGCCCAGCTTTTCGTGGAAGTGCAGGACTTTGCGCGGGCCGGCCAGATTTATCTCCGCATCAACAAGCTCGAGCGCGCGGTAGATTGTATGACGCGCGCGGGGAAGCCGAAGGAAGCTTCCGAAATCCTGGGGAAACATTTCGAGGGGCAGCAGCAGTGGCGCCCGGCCGCGGCGGCCTATGAGAAGGCCGAGAAGTGGCTGCGCGCGGGCGACTGCCACTCGAAGGCGCTGGATCCCGTTCAGGCAGCCCAGGCCTATGAAAAGGGAGGAGAGTTTTTCGGCGCGGGTTTTGCCCTGATCCACGCGGACAAGTGGGAAAGCGCCATCCGCATGCTACAGCGTGTGCCGGAGACGCACAAGAATTACAGTGAATCGCGCGCCTTGCTCGGGCGTTGTTTTTATGAGTTGAAGGATTATGCCCATTGCCATGCCACGCTCGAGAACCATCTCATGGGCGAGCGGGTGCGCACGGGCAACATCGAGTATTTCTGGATGCTGGCGCTGGCGTATGAACAAGAGGGCGAACTGGACAAATCCCGCGATGTCCTGCTGAAGATCCGTAGCGTGAATGTGGGTTTCCGCGACGTGGCGCAGCGCCTGTCTAGTATACAGTCGCGCATTTCGATGCTGGGCAGCAAGGCGGGCGTGGCCGGGCAG
>JACPGD010000091.1 GCA_016182645.1 Candidatus Hydrogenedentota bacterium
TCCAGGCCGTAGAGCGCCATCGAGTCAATCATCCGGCCCACGTGCTCGTCCACACCGAGGACTTCCTCGTCGTATAGGCCCTTCATAAACACCACATCTTTATCTGTGAGCGTGGTGGTCCCCTTGCGCAGCAGCGTGTCCGAGGCCCAACTGGCGCGGCCACGTTTCGCCAGCCAACTGACGCCCTCGGCATCGGTCGCGAAACGCACGCGCGTCCACGGCACCGGCACATAGGACGCATGTGGGTCGAGATAATGGACGTAGAGGAAGAACGGCCTGTCCCGATGCTGGTCAAGCCACTGCATCGCGGCTTCCGTCGCGCGGCCTGAGAAATTCTCGTCGCTACGGATTTCCTGGCGCGTCACCAAATCGAAAAACGAATCAAACCCCTGGCCCAGCCCGGTCAACTCCGATACCCAGCCGTTCAGCGAGAAGGCCGCCGTGGCGTACCCCTGTTCCGCCAGTTGCTCCGCGAGTGTCACCAGTTCCGGTTGCAGCCGCAGGTCCTGGCCCGGCTTGCTGAACTGCCTCACATACAGGGACGTCATGAAGCTGCACACGGAGTGCCATGTCCACGGCGCGCTCGAGTAGGCGTTGTCATACACGATGGAGCGCGCCGCCAAAGCGTCAATATTCGGCGAAGTCCCGCTGGCGTCGCCGTAGGCGCCCACGGCGTCCGCGCGGAGCGTGTCAATGCACACCAACAGAATGTTCGGCTGCGGTGGTGGCGTTTCGTCCTCCATTTCAATCACCGGCGCGCCCCAGGCCGCGAGCAGCGGCGGCGCTTCCCGCTGTTCGTTACGTGACCATCTTGTGGACAGAACCAGTTCGCCTTGTTGCCCGGCAAAACGCCGCAGGTCGACCGAAACATCTTCCCACTTGGCGTATTGCTGGCTGCGCTCCGCGCCCAGTGCGTAACGCAGCACAGTGGACTCCTTCCCGTCCGCACGCCAGGCTGCCAGGAACTCCACCTGGTCGTCCGCGCGTCCTTGCGAATAGTCCGCCACGGCCAAGCCCGTGCGGAACGTGGCCGGTCCCGTTAATTGCAGTGGGCAATGCTGTTCCAACACATTGGTGGTGTAAAGCACGGGCCGCGTCTCGACGCCCTGACGCTGGCGGCCTTCCGGCACGTTCGACAGTGCCCGCATCTCCACGTCGTTCAGGCGCAGCAGCGCAACATAATCCACCTGCACCGCCATACCGGGACGACGGACCGGGTTCAACGCCAGCATCGTCCGGCGCCCCCACCAATCGACGTCATAGCCTTCGTGCAGGTTCAGACGGCAAATCTGCCAGCCATCTTTCACCTGGAAGAAATAAACGCGCGGTTCGCCAAACGGCAGCCCCGCGTTAACTTCCGGATCGTAGTCTGCGAACGACCAATAAAAAGCGCCTTTGCCACCCTGCGGGCTCTCCAGCAACTTCATCCGGATCTCCACACAATTGACATAATCGGCATTGATGGTGATGCCCGGACTGCGCAGGAGCGCCTCATTACTGGTCGTCGTGAACTTCAGCATGCCGTCATTGGCCGTCAATCCCTCGATGCCCTGGACGGCCTCCCAACTGGGTGTCTCCTCATTGAAGTCCCAGCGATGGATAACACTGCTCGGCAGCGCATTGCGAGGCAGATCTTTCCAATCTGCCGTGAGGTAGACCTGGAAGTTGTCCATGCGCAAGTCCACGGCGGGCCCCGCCGCGAACGCCACTCCGAGTTCCACCAGGCCGGTGCCCGCTGTGTCCTCTTGCCGATGGCGCTGGCGGATCATTTCTTTCAGGTGCAGGCTTTCGGCACCCGACTGCACATAATGGGCGCCACTTTCGCTCCCAGATTGTTCCCCGAACACAATTTCGCCGCTGGCTTTGCTCTGGGGAATCCAGTATTTCACCACAATCCGCGTCGCGACGACCGGTTCCCGATCCAGTGCGCAACGGATGCCAAAGGGCTTGTCCGTGATCACGAGTCCCGGAACATGCAGGCCATACCAGCTCTGCCCTTTGGCTTCCGCCGACGTTTCGCCAAGTTTCAGCATGGCCGCGCTCGCTCCTTCGCCCTGCTCCACGCGCGACTCCACCAGTTCCCGGCCTTGCTGCTCGGCCAACAGGGTCAAGGCCTCTTCCTTCGGGCCGCTGAACGTGGTGACGTACAGAAACGGATACTCTGGCCACAGTTTTGTCTTGCTCTCCACCGGCAGCCGGGCCGCCAGGTCGTACAAATAGTCCACCAACCGGCCCCAGGCGCGTCCCACCAACGAGTACGCTTCTATAGCGTGCTCTGTCTCGTTTTTCTCCAGAAAGGCCGCCGCCAGACGTTCTCCCACGGCTTGAATGGATTCGGGGTGGTTCGACTCCCACTGCCAATAGCCCACGCGCTGCCTGAGCGACGCCAACGCGCCTGCCAAATCGCCGGCGTCCATCTGTGCCTGAATGTTGAGCAGGTCGGGTTCGGTCACGTCGGCGGCGGGCGCGAAGGCCGGCTCCGTCCGCAACACGCTCTCTGCAATGGGAGGCAAGCGGAGGAGTTCGGCCCGGGGTGAAAGCGGCGGACCCAGCATGGTCGCAAGGAGCACCACAAGACAGGGAAAAAGCGGAACACTTCTACATTGCATCATCAAAGTTTCCCAACAGCCACACCGAAAGTCTGATTGCAGTCCCGAAACGGCGAAAGTATAATCAACCTATCCAAGGCATACAAGGACGCGAATCGCGGAATGACTTCGGGAGGGCGACCGTACCCGCGGGCCGGTTGACGCTGGGGATCCCATTTTGTGCGATCAACAACCGGCTCGCGGGTACGCTCGCCCTCCCGAAAGCGGTTTTCAACTATTTTGCAGCATCCAGGTAGGTGGCATGCCCCGTCTGCTCATTATCGTCCATGTCTTCAATCCCGACCGCGGTGGCGGCGGGGCTATTTTCAGCGATTTGGCCTATGGTCTGACCGAGCGTGGCTTCGACGTCACCGTCCGTTGCGCCTACCCTTACTATCCGGAATGGCAAGATAAGAGCGGCAGGAACGGCCTGCGCATCGAACGCTACGAAGACCAAGGGGTCCACGTTCAGCGTTATGGGATTTACATCCCCCGCAATCCAAACTCGCTGTTAGAACGTTTGATCTACGAAGCCTCGTTCTTCATCTCGCTGCTGAGGAGCCTGCCCCGCGGCAAAGGGTTCGACGCCGTCATGGTCTACTGCCCACTGGTCGGCGCGGTGGGTTTTGCCATCCTGAACAAATGGTGCTATGGCCGCCCGCTGTGGCTCAACGTCCAGGACCTCTCGGCCGACGCGGCGGCCGCCAGCGGCATCGCCCGCGGCGCCGCCGTCTCCCGGGTCCTGAAAGCTATCCAGAGTTGGTGCTTCAATCAAGCCCAAGTGTGGAGTTCCATTTCTCCCGTGATGATCGCGCGTCTCCAACAAATCCGGCGCGGGGCGCAGCCGCTGCTGTACCTGCCCAACTGGCTCAACCAGTCGCTCGCGCAAGAAATCGCGGCACTGCCGGACAAGTCAGGGCGGCCCCCTGCGGTGCCCGTCAAGCTTCTTTACGCCGGCAACATCGGCACGAAACAAGACCTCCTGCGCTTCTGCCAGGCACTGCGTCAGTCCAGCGCATCGTTCGCCTTTCGCATTCATGGCGACGGCGGCCAGGCGGGCGCGGTGCGCGCTTGGGTCGAAAGCACCGGGGACGCGCGCTTCACCTTTGCCGGCTTTCTCGAAGAGCCGGCACTCGCGCAAGCCCTGCACGAGGCGGATTTCTTCGTAATCACCGAGAAGAGCGGCAGCGGCGGTTCATTCATTCCCTGCAAGACCATTTCCGGACTGGCGTCTGGCACGCCCATTCTCGCCGTGGCCGATGCCGAGAGTCCACTCGGCCAGGAAATGGAGATGGCCGCGCCCGGCCCCTGCTTCGCCTGGAATGAGCTTGAAAAAGTGCCTGCGCTGCTTGCCGCGATCCACCAGACGCCGGAGCTATTCCAACAGTGGCAGGCCAACGCGCGCGCCCGCGCATACTTCTACGGGCGCGACGGCGTCATTGATCGCTTTGCCGGCGCGCTACGCGCCCTGGTGACCGCAAATAACCAGCCTTTGGAGCAAGTACTCAGCGCCTACAACGAGTGATGATTCAAAGTTGATTGGAAGGGTCATGTAGGACCTATAAGTCGTATAGGTCCTATAAACCCCAGAAGGAAAGCCTGAAATCGCGTGATTCAACGTTTCATCCAATGGAATAAGTCCTGCTGCCGGCGGATCGAGGGCTTCCTTCCCAATGCGCGTGAGAACACCTTCGACAACTACCCCCGCGTCATCCAGGCCTACCTCGCCGAAGCGAACCCGCGTATCGTGCTGGATGTCGGCGGCGGCAAAACGTGCGCCTACCGGGAAGACACGCGGCCGCACGCGGAAAAAGTCTTTGCGCTCGACATCTCCGTCGACGAACTGCAATACAACCGCGTCGTCGATGATCGTCTCGTCACTGACATCACCAAGGCCCTGCCCTTTGCGGACGCCAGCGTCGACCTCATCACCTCGCGTTCGGTCCTCGAACACCTTTCGAATCTGGAAGCGTTTGTGGCCGAAGCGCAGCGCGTGCTCCGTCCAGGTGGACTCTTCATTCACCTGGTGCCCAACCGCTTTGCCCCCTTCGCCCTCATCAATCAGGCCCTGCCCAACCGCCTCAGCAAGCGCATCGTGCACTACCTCCACCCGAGTACCCAGGGCATCTGCGGCTTCCCCGCGGTCTACGATCACTGCTGGCCTTCCGCCATGGAGCGGCTGCTCGAAAAACACGATTTCCAACCGATCTTGCTCAGGCCCGCCTACTATCAGTCCAAGTACTTCTCCTTCTTTGTCCCGTTCTACCTCGGCAGCAACCTCTACGAACTCACCACCCAGTCCCTCCGTCTGCGCAATCTCTGCGCCCACTTCCTCCTCGTCGCTCGGCGGAGACAATAGCGGCGCGCCCTCTCTGAGGAGTTGAGGCTTCGGGGGGCTTCCAGCCGGAAGCGCAAGAGATTGGGGCCCGGGCGGGCAACTACTTCGCCATTTGCGGCAGGAGTTGCTGGAGGAAGTTGCGGGCAGCGCGGGTGAGACCGGCGCCATCGAGACCGTGCGTGGCCAGTTGTTCTGCCCGAGTGGCCTGTTCCAGGAAGGCATCTTCGATACCGACACGGTGGAGGTGAAGGTGTTCGAGCACACCCTTCCCCGCGAGGAATTCCAGGACCGCCGCGCCAAAGCCACCCATGAGGGTGTTTTCTTCGACCGTAATGATGGGCCGGTCGGCCAGGTAATCGAGCAGGGCGGCATCCAGGGGTTTGACCCAGCGTGCATCCGCGACACCCACGGAGTAGCCATCGGCTTCGAGTTGCGCAGCGGCCGCGAGGCAGGCCTCGACACAAGGCCCCACGGCGAGGAAGTTGGCGTCTTTGCCGTCGCGCAAGACTTCGCCGCGGAGGATGTTCCGTCCGTCCACGGGGCCAACGGTCGTCGCGCGGGCGCGGGCATAGCGCATGGCCACCGGCCCATCCTGTTTCAGCGCCCACTGGATCATGAGTCCCGTATCGATATCATCGCGCGGCGCAAGTATCTTCAGATTGGGAACGGCCCGGAGGAAGGAGAGGTCGAATGTGCCATTTTGAGTTGGACTGTCCTCGCCGACGAGACCGGCCCGGTCGATGGCGAAAACAACAGGCAGACGTTGTATGCAGACGTCGTGAATAAGCTGATCATACCCTCGCTGGAGAAAGGTCGAGTAAATGGCGGCGACAGGATGCATGCCTTGCATGGCCAGTCCGGCGCTAAAGGTCACGGCGTGCTGCTCGCAGATGCCCACGTCGAAAAAGCGGTCGGGAAACTCTTTCTCAAATTGCGACAAGCCGGTCCCGGTCGGCATGGCGGCCGTGATGGCGACCACTCGCGGATCGCGCCGCGCCGCCTGGAGGAGGCCGTCCACGAAGGCATCGGTGAACGTTTTGGCTGCGGGGCGGGTCGCCTCTTTTTCCGAGGGCCGCGGCTCGCCCTCTTCATCGATCCGGCGAATGTCCATCGGCTTGATGCCGTGGTACTTGAGGGGGTCGTCCTCGGCCACTTTGAGGCCCTTACCCTTTTCCGTATGGCAATGAAGGAGAATGGGGCCTTTCATCGGCCTGATCCGGCGCAGGCACTCGATGATCAAGGGCAGGTCATGCCCGTCCACGGGACCAATGTAGTTCCAGCCGAGTTCCTGGAAAAGTTCGCCATGGGTGATCATGCCTTTGACGGATTTTTCCCACCCCTGAATGGTGCGGGTCATACGATGACCGATGAGTTTCTTGACGAAACTGCCAACATCTTCTTTGGCCCGTTTGTAAGGGGCGGCGAGAATCAGCTTGTTAAAGTAGGTGGACAGTGCCCCGACATTGCGGCTGATCGACATCTCGTTGTCGTTGAGAATCACCAGCATGTTGGCGCCCA
>JACPGD010000059.1:0-2671 GCA_016182645.1 Candidatus Hydrogenedentota bacterium
AAGGCGAAGGAGAGGGCGAAGGTGAGGGCGAAGGTGAAGGCGAAGGCGAGGGTGAAGGTGAGGGTGAGGGCGAGGGTGAAGGCGAGGGTGAAGGCGAAGGTGAAGGCGAAGGTGAAGGCGAGGGCGAGGGTGAAGGCGAGGGTGAAGGTGAGGGCGAGGGTGAAGGCGAGCCAACGATTGAAGAGGTGGCGGAAGACGTGTTGGCTGAGTTTGATGCGGCCGACACGGACGGCGATGGCCGTTTGACCTTCACAGAGGTGCAAGCGCAGGTCGCAGGTTTAACCCAGGCACAGTTCGAGCAATTGGATTTGGACGGTGACGGTGCTCTGACGGAGAGCGAATTGGAAGAGGTAGCAGGCATTTCTGGCGGGTGCCGTTGCCGCGAGGTGATCATGAATTTCTTCGGGCTTGGCAAATTCGGTGGGGACGCCGTGTTTGGCTTGGCGGCGCTTGGCCTGCTGCTGCTGGTACGCCCACGCAAATCGTAGTCGTGGACACCGTGCGGCAATCACCGCAACACGAGGAGGTAGTGGTCCTACTGGACAGAATGGATGGGATGGACGAAGTGGACGACGTAGACGGAGTGAACCACGTGGACGAGCGCGCGCAGCCACAGGACTTGACAATTCCGTGAAAAGCTATATTATTAAGAATTGTTTTTGGCCTTATTTGTGGGGATTCTTGGTGTGGCAGGAAACGGCCAAAGGATCCGGGCAGATGTGACCCGGAGAAAGAACGGGGTGGAACATGTGGTACCGCAATGGGAACATCGGGGTGATGCTTTTTTCAATGCTTTTGCTGGCCGCCTCGGCGGGGAGTGAAGTACCCGCCAAGCAGGTCGACGCGGATTTCGGCGATGCGCCCGATCTCACGGACGGTTTCGTGTACCCCGCATCCCCTTCGCAGGGACAGTTCCCGTCCCTGCTGAACACGGAAAATACGCTTCCGGGGCGAACCGGCCCCTACCATCGCACGGTGGGCCTGGAGTTATTGGGCGAGGATGTGGACAGCGAACCTGACGCGCGGGTCATTGACGCAGATGCGTTTGATGATGGCTTTCGGGGGTTTGTTTTCGTGGCTGTCCAACTCCCAGTCCCCACCTGGGTCCGGTACGCCGTAAAGGTGAGCGGGAGTGCCCCGCCGCAGCTCCGCGTTATGAACGTCGCCATGGACTTCAGCTCTGATGGGCGATGGGCGAACGTTGGGAGCTTTCTTCGCGAGCATGTAGTGATTAACGAACCGGTTATCGTGCCGCCTGACGCCTCGCGCATCCTGACCTTTGGTCCTTTTGGGTACGGGGGAAGTTCCATCTTCGGCTACCCGCTCTGGATCCGCGCGACGCTGACCCGCGAGGTCATTGACCTTACGGGACTCGGCTCGGGTTGGGACGGCAGCGGCCCGGACGACGGTTTCCCCTTTGGTGAAACAGAAGACGTGTGGTTCACGCTTGGGGGCAGCGGGGAAGGCGAGGGAGAAGGCGAAGGTGAAGGCGAAGGCGAGGGTGAAGGCGAAGGTGAGGGTGAAGGTGAAGGCGAAGGTGAGGGTGAAGGCGAGGGAGAAGGCGAAGGCGAGGGAGAAGGCGAAGGCGAGGGTGAAGGCGAGGGTGAAGGTGAAGGCGAGGGTGAAGGCGAAGGTGAGGGTGAAGGTGAAGGCGAAGGTGAGGGCGAAGGTGAGGGTGAAGGAGAAGGCGAAGGTGAGGGCGAAGGGGAAGGCGAAGGTGGATGCCAGATACCGTAGTTGTGCCTGACGAAGGCACTTGCTTTTTTGTCATCCTCTGCAACCCCACGGACACTGATTTCAATATCGAGATCGGCATGAACATGGGGCCGAGTGGAACGCCGGTTCTCTTCATGGGCCCCGGTGATAGCCAATGGACCGACGGTCAGCACTTGCGTGCCTATGTCCCCGCGGGCGCGTGCGTGCGCGTGCGGATATGCGTCTGCTGGGCGGTGGGACGCGGCCCCGAGGATCCCCCTCGAAAGGCCGAAGGGGAACCGACTCTGGATCCACCCTTTGGCACGCAAATTGTCTTCGATGACGTTGCGGATGCCTCGCAACATCCCTCCCCCGATGCAACCATGAGCATTCAGGCCACCAGTGCTGGCGGCGCGTCCCTGACGGCCCAGGTTCCTTTCGACACCATCTCGGATGAACTTTCCATTATCAACCCGGACCTGGAAAACCTGCCGGGCGATTCTCTCGTCTTCGAGTTGGGCGCGCAGGAACTCGCCGAGATTCCCAGTCCGGATACGGTTGACCTCGCCAAAGGTAAACAGAACGCTTCAGCACGCGTGTTTTATGCAGTAACCATCGATCCCCAGGGACTGGCGCTGGATACATCTGCCCTCCTGGAGATGCCCATTGCGTTGGGCATGGCCCGCGACGCGGGTGTGACACCGGACCGGGAGACGTTCTTCCCCGTCAAATACGATCCTGACGTGGCGCACTGGTCGCCCGTGGAACCGTTCTTTATGCGTTTCCCGGATGATCATGAGGTTCAGGCACTAGCCGGCGTGGCGTCCCCTGACAACACCATGAACATCGAGATTGTGCAGACGGCCATCTATGGCATTGCCGGCCTCCTGCCTGGTGGCGAAGGCGAAGGAGAGGGTGAGGGCGAGGGCGAAGGAGAGGGTGAAGGGGAAGGTGAAGGGGAAGGCGAGGGCGAAGG
>JACPGD010000059.1:2678-17276 GCA_016182645.1 Candidatus Hydrogenedentota bacterium
GGGTGAAGGGGAAGGCGAGGGTGAGGGTGAAGGCGAGGGAGAAGGTGAAGGTGAAGGTGAGGGTGAGCCAACGATTGAAGAGGTTGCGGAAGATGTGTTGGCCGAATTTGATGCGGCCGACACCAATCAGGACGGCCAGCTCAGCTTCGCGGAGGCGCAAGGCCAGCTCGAGGAACTTACCCAGGACCAATTCGATCAATGCGACCTCGACAACGACGGCTTCCTGACGGAGGATGAACTAAAGGAGGTGGCCGGCATCACCACAGGCTGCGACTGCCGCGACGCGATTCTAGAATTCCTTGGACTGCGCCAGGCCGCGGGAGACGCCCTGCTGGGGGTCGCCCTGCTTGCCGGAGCGTTGGCACTCCGCTCGTCGCGGAAGCGATAAGCGACAAAGCCACAACCTCGGGCCGGTGCGTACCGGCCCGAGGCTTTTATCCTAGAAAAAGCATTTGCATCGCAGATTACGCTGATACTCGCAGATGTGCATGGACTTTTCTCTCCGGTAGGGTGAAACCATTCTGGTGAAACACCGGAGAGCATTCCGGTCCGCAAACAATCGCATCAATTCATGAGTTTTCAGGAAGATACTGCCATTGGTATCCGCGCATATCGGCGTCATCTGCGATTGGACTGCTGTCTTTAGGTTTATGGGACTTAGCAGTTGAGTGCTCGCCGCGCGCGGCACTACTCAGACGGCCTCGCGATGAGGCCGCAACTTCAACACCGTGACATCGCAGCGGAGGGGCTGCACCAGGCAATAGAGAATGGCTTCAGCAATGTCCTCGGCGGTCAGCATTTTCTGTTCCTGGACATACACTTCCTGGTTGGGAGGGTGAGCAGTGGGAAAGCTTGTGCCGACCAGCCCGGGTTCGACGAGGCTCACGCGAATGCCCGCCTCCGCTACTTCCTTACTGAGCGACTCGGACCAGGCTTGCACGGCGGCTTTTGTCGCCACATACACGTCGTTGCCCTTGCCGCGGTCGTCCGCGCTGAGCGACCCAATATTGACGATATGCCCTCCACCCCGCGCCTTCATGCGCTCGATGGCATAGCGGGCGCAGATCATGTAGCCCAATAAGTTGGCCTTGACAACGTACTCCCAGCCACGATAGCCGCCAACTTCGATACTTTCTGCGGGGACTCCGGCGTTGTTGATCAGGAAGTCGACACCGCCAAGTTGAGCGTCCGCCAACTCGAACACGCGCTGGACTTCCTCCTCGCGGGTCTGGTCGGCGGTGAGGCCCACAACTTTCCCGGCGTCGCGGATTTCCGCCATGGCGTCGCGCAATTCGGCTTCGTGCCGTCCAAATATCAAGACGTGGGCGCCGCGAGAGGCGAGGAGCAGAGCAGTGGCGCGTCCGATGCCGGTAGTACCGCCCGTGACGATAACGGCCTTGCCCTCGAGACCTTCCGGCTCGTATTTCCAGTTGGGGGGCCGTTTATGAGTCCGCTGTACCATAAAAACTCCCATCTGCGGTCTTTCTCAAAATAGCCGCCGCGCCGGCCATCGCCTTCCATGAGTATCTGCCACTCCTTCTACAGTAAGTAACGCGGCTTGACCACACAATCAGGGATTTTCTTGACTCTTACCGGGGAAAATCCCTGGAAAGCCAATCACGCGCGCCTGAGTAGTGCCTCGCTCGCCGAGCGCGGCACCTGCCTCTGCGCGCCGGACAGGAAAGCGCGCGCGGCTCCTAGCGGTGCAGCGCGGAGAATTCTCGGAGAACCTGGTGAAACTCGCCGGAGGGGCCGTTCTTGCTGACGAACGCGGAAGCGCCCGCCTTCTTCATGCTCTCCCTGATTTCATTCGTATCTTCCAGGGACAGGCCCACGATGCAGATGGAAGGCAGCGCTTCCTTGATGATTCGTGTCGCTTCGATGCCGTTCATGCGGGGCATATTGATGTCCATGACGACCAAATCCGGATTGAGGGTGTGCGCGAGCGCGATGGCCTCCTCGCCGTTGGCGGCTTCCCCCACCACTTTGAAATGGTGGTCGGACTCAATGACGCGCCGGAGACCATCCCGTACGATGCTGTGATCATCGACGAGTACGATACGCATGGTGTCGGCCGGTTCGGTGTCCTCGTCGAGCATGGGCGTTTCAAGGTTCCAGAAGGGGCGCGGCTGCTGGGCCGGCGTTTCGGCGGGCAGTCGCAGCACAATCTTGGCGCCGCAGCCCGGCGCGGAATCCAGCTCGAAGGCGCCGCCCATCGCTTCGATGCGTTCCCGGATGTTGAAGAGCCCGAAGCGGCCTTCCTCGGAAGGGACTTGGAGGAGGGACTCCGGCGGGAAGCCAGCGCCGGTGTCCGCCACCTCTACATGAATTTCGTTTTCGCGCTGGTCGACCAGGACGTAGGCGTGCTTCACACGCGCGTGTTTGAGCACGTTGTACAGGAGTTCGCGCACCGCCTGATAGAGGAAGATGGCCAAGTCGTCCGGCGCGGCGAACTCACTGCCTTGCACCTCGACTTCGAGGCCCTCGCGCTCGAACTGTTCAGCCAGCCAGCGCAACGCGGAGAGCAGACCGGCTTCGTAGAGAATGGTGGGACTGAGACGGGAGACGAGCGTGCGGGTGTAAGTAAGGGATTGATCCAGCAGCTCATCCATCTCGTGCAATGTCCCTCTCAGGACCTCCTCTCTGCAAGCCATGGCAGCGTCTTTGGCCGCCGTGGCGGGCGGCGGCGCGGCGGCACTCGTGGCCGTGCTGAGCTTCATGCGGCAGACCACGAGCAGTTGGGCCAGGTAATCGTGGAGGTCCGTGGCCAGGCGGCGCCGTTCCCGCTGTTCGGCGGAACCCAGTTGTGTCGCCATGGCCCGGAGTTTTTCCCGGTGGCGCAGGAGGGCGTGTGTTCGTTCACGCACGCGGTTTTCGAGATCTTCATTTAGTTCCCGGAGCCGCCGTTCCGCGTGTTTGCGGTCCGAGATATCGCGGAACGACAGGACCGCGCCCGCCAGGTTGCCCTCCCGGTCGCGAATGGGGCCGGCATTGCAGAGAAGCGAGACACACTCGCCGTCATCGCGTTCAAGCAGCCACTCCTCATTGACCACCAATTCGCCATAGTGGACAGCCCGGTAGAGCGGGAGTTCCGTCATGGACGGGCGCCGTTTGGACACGTCCACGCGCAAGCGGCGCGTCATGACGTCCTGGCCCATCGGCTGCCCGACGGAACTTTGGTCGTCGCCGGCCAGCCGGATGCCGTATTTGCTCTCGGTACGGATGAGGTAATCGGGCGCGCTGCCAACGATCAGAATGCCTTCCGGAATGTTTTCGAGGAGGGCCTGCATGATCTGGTGGCTGTGTTCCACTTCGGCCCGGCGCTGCCGGGCTTCGCCCAGACGATCGCGCAGTTCGTACTGGCGGCGGCGCGCCTGGAGCGCCGAACGGAGCGCGGACAGGAGGATGGGCGCGCGCAAGGGCCGCTCGAGCATGACGAGATTCCGAAAAGTCTCGAAGGCACGCAAAGCCAACGGGGAGTCGGTACCGCGGGCGGTGACCAGTAAGACGGGGAGATCGGACCAAGGCGGCTGGCAGTTGAGACTTCGCGCCAGCAGTTCCGAATGGGGATGATCGAGGTATTCTTCGGCCAGAATGACTGCGCCCGCGCCTTCGTCAATCCGCGCCACCAACTCGTCGAGCGAAGCGCAAGCGTTCAGTGCCACGGGCAATTGCTCGATCAGGCGTTTCGGCAAGGGCGGACTCTTGCCTTCTGGTACGAGCAGGAGAATCCTGAGTTCATTCTTGGCAGACGGTTTCACGCGCAGACCTCTCCGGCACTGCGCCTGTCTGTCAGGATTCCCCGTGCGGACGGCGCTGCACTGGGACCACGGCCCCCCAGTATCCAAGTGCTCCTGAGCATGTTGTCTAACCCAGCCACTCCCATTGCCGCTAGGGGTTGGACTACCTTGCTCATTTGTCTCTGACTCGCTGCTGCGTTTTCTCCGAAAACACTACTCCCGTTGACTCTTGCCCAATGGAGTTCCCACTCCTTCCCACGCCCCAATCCATTCATTATACTACATGCGAGAAGAAATGGCACCCTCAAAATGTCTCGGAGGCGAGAATGATGACGCGTTTGAACGGGAAGTTGTTGGCACTGCTGGGGTTGGGGTGGATCGCGGCGCTGGCAAGCGCCCAAGGGCTGCCAAGTGCCGAGCCATTGACGGCCGAGGGGGATTTGGCTGCGGCCATGGTGGAGGGAATTGATGCTTACTTGATGCGGGCGCTGGTGGCTGCCCCCGCGTCGCGCGCGCAGTATTGGCATCGAGACTATTCCTCTGTGGATGCTTATGTGGCGTCGGTGGCGCCCAACCGGGAGCGTTTTCGAAAGTACATCGGGGCCACGGACGAGCGGATATCCCCGCGCGCGGAAATGGGCCGGCTAATTGCTGAGAATGGACGCTACAGCGTGTTTCAGGTGACATGGCCTGTGGTGCGCGGCGTTCATGGGGTTGGGTTGTTACTGGAACCGCGGGGCAGGGTGCGGGCTTCCGTGGTAGCGCTCCCGGATTGTGATTGGACCCCAGATCAGATGGTGGGGCTGAGCGAGGGCGTGGAACCGGCAGCGCAATTCCCGCGGCGGCTGGCGGAGCGGGGGTACCGCGTGGTTGTGCCCCTGCTGATTGACCGGAAAGACACCTTCTCGGGTCATCCCGGGGTGGAAATGACCAACCAGCCGCACCGGGAGTTTGTTTACCGGCCCGCCTATCAGATGGGGCGGCACATCATTGGATACGAGGTGCAAAAGGTCCTGGCCGCCGTGGACTGGCTGGAGGAAGCATCGGGTATCGATGGACTGAGTGGACGGCAAGGCGCTGGGACAAAGGAGGTGGCGGGCGGGCCTGTGGGCGTCTTTGGCTATGGCGAGGGCGGATTGATTGCCCTCTACGCGGCGACGGTGGACACGCGCATCGATGCGTGTGTTGTTTCCGGCTATTTCCAGCCGCGAGAAAGTGTCTGGCAGGAGCCCATCTACCGCAATGTGTGGGGATTGCTCCACGAGTTTGGGGATGCCGAGATTGCCTCGCTCATTGCGCCGCGGGCACTGATTATCGAGTATGCGGAGACCCCACGGATTGCGGGGCCGCCGGCGGTCCGCGAGGGCCGGAGCGGCGCGGCGCCGGGGGTGATTACGACACCGGAGCGGGGCGCGGTGGAAGGGGAAGTCGCCCGGGCAAAGGCACTGGCGGGGCCGTTTGGGGTCAGTATTCAATGGGTCGTTTCAGAGACTGGGCTGCCCGGGAATGAACGCACCATCCAGGAATTTGCCCGATCCCTGGG
The DNA here is from genome assembly GCA_016182645.1 of Candidatus Hydrogenedentota bacterium. Taxonomy (GTDB): domain Bacteria; phylum Hydrogenedentota; class Hydrogenedentia; order Hydrogenedentales; family JACPGD01; genus JACPGD01. The sequence goes on from JACPGD010000059.1 coordinate 7,962, forward strand.
TCAGCCTCACCGTCCATTCCGCCCATCGCGTCCATCCCGTTCGACTGCAAAGCCCGACGGAACCAGCGACCTCATGCAACAACAAGTAGCGGAACTGATGGAGGACACTCAGGCACTCGTGCGGGAGTCGCCCTATGTACGGGCGGCGTTTTGGCAGGAAGCTGACCGGAGTTCGGCGGAGGCGTTCACAGCAAGCGCGGCAAAGTACCGCGAGTATTTCCGCAAGGAGGTCATCGGGGAATTGCCGCCGCCGGAGGTGCCGCTGCGGCCGCGGTCGCGCGTGATCTACGACGAACCGGAGTACACGGGCCACGTAGTGGTGCTGGATGTCTATGAGGACGTGTTTGCCTATGGCATTCTGCTGGTGCCCAAGTCTCTGAAGGAAGGTGAGCGCCGGCCCGTGGTGGTGTGCCAACATGGACTCGAGGGGAGGCCCCAGGACGTGGCGAACATCCACGAGGACAGTCCTTACTACCATGCTTTCGCCGCGCGGCTGGCCCAGCAGGGATTTGTGACCTTCTCGCCGCAGAACCCCTACATCGGCGAGGACAAGTTTCGCGTGCTCCAGCGCAAGGCCAACCCGCTGAAGCTGTCGCTGTTTTCCTTCATCGTCCGGCAACATGACCGGATCCTGGAGTGGCTGGGGACGCTGCCGTTCGTGGACAAGGAACGGCTCGCGTTTTATGGGTTGTCGTATGGAGGCAAGACGGCGATGCGCGTGCCGGCGATTTTGCCGGGGTACTGTCTGTCGATTTGCGCGGGGGACTTCAACGAGTGGATCTGGAAAACGACGTCGAACCGGAGTGCGTACAGCTACGTCTTCACCGGCGAGTATGAAATGTTCGAGTTCGACTTGGGCAATACCTTCAACTACGGCGAACTGGGCTGGCTGATCTTCCCGCGGCCATTCATGGTGGAACGCGGGCATGACGATGGCGTGGCGCCTGACGAGTGGGTGGCCTATGAATACGCCCGCGTGCGCCGGCTCTATGACCAGTTTGATCTGGGTGACCGCACGACCCTAGAGTTCTTCAACGGCCCGCACACGATTCACGGCGTGGGGACGTTTGAGTTCTTGCACAAGCACTTGGCCTTTGGTGAACAGTAACTGATCAGTTCTGTCCAACCCCTCCGACAGGTCAAACAAAGCACAGGAAGGTAAGCACCATGCAACCCTTTAACCGGCGTGACTTCATCAAGACTTCAGTACTGGCGACGTCCGTCGCGGCGGCCGGGGTGTCGATCAACGCCGTGGGCGCGAATGACCGCGTCGTCCTGGGATGGATGGGGTGTGGCGGGCGCGGCACCTACCTGGCGACGGAGATCTTCGCGAAACGCCCGGACGTCGAGATCCGGTATGGCGCGGATCCGGACAGCGACCGGGCAAGGAGTTTTGCGGACCAGATGGAGAAGCTCACGGGGAAGCGCCCCGAAGTGATGCAGGACTTCCGGAAATTTCTGGAAGACCCGGAGTTGGACGGGGTGGTGTCCGCAACCCCGGACCACTGGCACGCCCTCGGCACGATCTGGTCATGTCAGGCGGGGAAAGATGTGTACGTCGAGAAACCGACCTCGCACAGCATCTGGGAAAGCCGCAAGATGGTCGAGGCCGCGCGCAAATACAACCGCGTGGTCCAGGTGGGCGCACAGAACCGGAGCGCGGAGTATTTCGTGAAGGCGATGGAATATGTCCGCGGCGAGAAGTTTGGGAAGATCCATTTCGCGCGCGTGGTCAACAGCAAACTGCGTCCCAGTATCGGCAAGAAACCGGACGGCGAAGCGCCGCCAGGCGTGGATTACGACTTGTGGCTCGGCCCGGCGCCCGCACGGCCCTTCAATCCCAACAACTACCATTACAACTGGCACTGGTTCTGGGATTTCTCCGGAGGCGACATCATCAACGACGGAATCCACCAGATCGACATCGCACGCGCGCTGATTGGCGAGAAATATCCGAAAGCAGTGAGTTCCGGCGGCGGCGTCCACTTCTACAACGACGACCAGGAAACGCCGGACACGCATTCGGTGATTTGGGAATACCCGAACATCACGATGGTCTTCGAGCAGACGCTGTGGTCACCCTACATGAAAAAGACGCCGATGGAAATCCGGGACCTGGACACGCTGCCGAACTGGCCCTTCAGCGGCACGCGCATCGAGTTGTACGGCGAAAAGGAGTTCATGTATTTCGGGCGCCACGGCGGCGGTTGGGAAGTCTTCAACGTGGATGGCAAATCCGAGTTGGTCACCCACGGATACTTCATGAAGTCGCAGGAGGATCACGCGGCCAACTTCATCGACTGCATCCGCAGCAGGAACTTGCCCAAGTCCGACATCGAAGAGCTGCACTACTCGACGCTGCTTTCGCACTACGGCAACATCGCCTACCGGACGGGCCGCAGGTTGCACATTGATCAGGCCACGGAAGGGTTTGTCAACGACGACGAAGCCAACGCTTTGGTGAAGCGCAAGTATCGGGAGCCGTACGTCGTGCCAGAGACAGTGTAGGATGAGGCAAGCCCCGGCAGTCCCCTTCACCCGCCAGCAGCCAGCCGCACCTCCGCATAGTACATCGCATTGTCTGGCCCTGGCCCAAAAACGTCGAGAACGTTGGAAGGGGGAGCGCCCGCGCGCGTGTGCGAAATCAGAAACGACGCCCCAAGATGTTGCAGCGGAACATCAACGAAATCCGGCGACGGAGTGGGGGAGGCCGGGTAGACCTGCATCAGCTTGTGACCCCCACCCTCGCCGCCGAGGTGCAAGAAAGCCCAGACGCGGCCGTCGGCCGTCACATGGAACCGTGCGTCGCCCGTCGGGCGCGCAGGGTCTTCCTCCAAAAGGGTCCGGCGCTCCGCCACCTGTCCATTGTGCACCACGGCAAGCCTGAGCGAATCAAGGACACTCTTGCCGGGGAAGAACTTGTCGCGCATCAACTCAGAGGCCACTTCGCGCTGGGTATACAGGATATATGCGTCGCCCTCGGGACTGACCCAGAGGTCCTTGTTCGAGATATGCCCCGCCGTGGCATCAACATTGGCAATCTCGATGGGCGGCGCAAAGTCCTGCTGCGTTAGATCCCGGGTCTGCGTGTAGTAAAGAATGCGGAAAACATAGTCCCAGGTTGCTTTCGTCTGCTCAAACTTGTACGTCTCCCATTCTTTGACCGGCTCGTGTATATCACCAATGGCCAGCACGTGCGCCGCGCGGTTCTTCAAAGCCACTTGTGGATAGCACGCGCGAATCGGGAACTCGATGTGCCCGTTCGCCAGCGTCTCCCCGGCCGTGTTCAGCAAACACGCGTACTCGACCCCCGTTTCCGCGTCAATGTTGAGCATCAGCAATTCCAAACGCTCGGGATCTGCCGCGAAACCGCGATAGGAGTGATCCGTGAAGTGGGGGATCGTGGCGCCCCACTGCGGGAAAAGCGGCAGCCCGGCCTCCTCCCGTTTGCCCAGCGCGAAATGGATCAGGTAGGGCCGCGCGGGTTTGTACATCGCCCCCACCGGCTCCAGCGAATCGTTCACATTCAAGTACAGGTCCGTGGGGGAGACCATAGCCAGCACCCCCGGCTCACGCTGGCGGTACATCCCCTCTTCGGCCATTTCCTTCCAACCCTCGGTGGTGCGCTTCAGCAATACCCACCGCGTATTTGCCAGCGGCGGCACCTCCGGCCCCGTGTCCATCTTGCTCACAATCACCTGCTCCCCCAGCCGCAGAATCGGCGTGCACCCAAACGACCACATTGGCCCCGACCCATTATTCGGCGCAACAAACCGATACACTTCCTCCTCCACTACCACGCGCGGCGTGATGGGCGCCGCGTCTTGCGCCTGCAACCAGGGAGATACGGCCAACACTGCCGCAGCCAGCCCAAAAAAAGGATATCGTTTCAAGATGAAGCCTCCTACGGCGCCCATTCATTCAAGACAGTAACGCCAACAGCAACACGCCCATCATCCCCAAAAAGAAGATCAGCATGGCCAGGCAGCCTAAAGCAAGCCGGAACTTAAACCACCCCGTCATCTGCCCGCACTCCGGACAAACGCCCCGGTTCTTGGGCATCGCCTTCCCGCAGGCCGGGCAAGGTTTGGTGTATGTCTCTTGGTGCTGCATCCGAATTCCAGCGTGTCTGCCAAGGCCGTCCTGCATCTTAGTGGCCCGAAAAGCAAATGATATACATCGCTTATCTCGTGTACAATCAAATCGAGGAGTAAGAGTCATGGAACATACAGACGAACTCGACGCCGAGATTCGCACCAACTATGAAGCATTTCAGGAATTGCTTCCAGGACTCATGGCCAGTGGCAGGGGGAAGTACTGCCTGATGAGGCATGGGGAAGTGCTGGACATTTTTGACACTGCTGGCGACGCTTATCTCGCCGGAAAAAGACTGTTCGAAGACAGGCTGTTTTCGATCCAAGAGATTACGGATGTCCCAATCGACTTGGGATTCTTCTCCCGTGCCATCGCTAGCCGCTGAGTTCGAATCCGGTACCGGCCTATTCATCCCGGTTGGGATTCATCCGCCAGGGGAGGCGCCAGGGGCGGCCGTTACTCCTATGCCTTTCCAGGCGCTGATGGATACAGGCGCTTCTCGGACGTGTGTCTCCGCTCAGTGTGCGCAAGTGGCTGGTCTGGTGCCCGTTGGAATGGCCCAAATGATTTCTGCCACGCACACCGTTTCAGCCAACACCTACTTGGTCGATTTAACCTTGCAGCTTGGCAACGAATTCGTGGTGCGGCGCACTCTGCCGGTCGTCGAGTTCGTGCAAATTCCTAAAGCGTCTTTTCAGGTTCTTCTCGGAAGGGACATCATTTGTAGTGGCCATTTTACCGTGTCCTTTGATGGACATTTTGTATTCTCACTCCGAACCTCGTTAAACAAGAACTGGTAACTATTACTTGAGGAAGTATTAGATACCTGTCTATTGGGGACACACAATGAATTACTGTTACAAGACGCTTGCGCCATGGTTGCTCAGGACCTTCCTGCCGCTGGCGGGCGCCTTGGCCGCCGGGGAAGCCAACCTGGACGCTGGTCTCATCGCCCACTATCCGCTGGTTACCGACGCCAAGGATGCGACCGGCCACGGGCATGATGGCGCCGCACATGAAATGACCTTTGAGGCGGGGCGCGGGGCGAAGTTCAATGGGCACGGCGCCTATATCGAGGTGCCGGACGCGGTGGACCTCGACTTTGGTGTGAACGACTTCAGCATCGCGACCTGGATCAGCACGTCGGAACAAACGACGGACGCTCTTGGCGATATTGCGGGCAAATTTGATCCGGCCTCGCGCACGGGACTGAACTTCTGTCTCCAGCACGCTTTCGGCATCGCCTCCTCCCAGGCCAATGACCGCAACCTGCTCTTCGGCGTGGATGCCGGCACCGAGCCGAGCGTCTGGACGGACCGCGGGCGGCCCGGCAACGCGACGATGGTCTTCGCGCTGTGCGTGTGGGAGGGGAATCTGTATGCGGGCACCTTCGAACTCGAAAAGGAAGGCCGCGGCCACGTCTATCGTCTGGAAGGCGATGCCTGGGTAGACTGCGGCGCGCCGGCCGAATCCAACGCCATCACCTCGCTCGTGGTGCATGAAGGAAAGCTCTACGCCGCGTCCTCGCACTATCGCAGCGGCGGTTCGGCCCTGCCCGATTCGGAAAATGTGACGCCGGGCGGCCACGTGTATCGTTTCGAAGGCGATCAGAAGTGGCGCGACATGGGCGGCATCGGCGAGGGCGAGGCGATCGGCGGCATGGTGTCCTTCCAAAGTTACCTCTTCGCCTCGTCGCTGTATGCGCCCGCCGGCCTGTGGCGCATGAAGTGGGGGGGAGGCTGGGACAATATGGGCAATCCCGGCGGGCGCATCGTGGCGCTGACCGTGCGCGACGGCGCGATTTACGGCTCGGGCTACGACGAGAACTGGGGTGGCGTCTATCGCTGGGACCCGGAAGCGAAATGGGCCGATTGCGGCACGCCGCCTGGTACCACGCAGACCTACTCCTTTGCCACGCACTATGGCAACATGTACGTTGGCACATGGCCTTCCGGCAAGGTTTTCCGCTATGACGGAAACAAAGCCTGGGAGGATCAGGGGCAACTCGGCGAAGAGAAGGAGGTCATGGGGACGCTGGTCTACAATGGCAAGCTCTATGCCGGCACATTGCCCCTGGCGAAAGTCTATCGCTTTGACGGCCCCTCGGCCTGGCACGACACCGGCCAGCTTGATACCACGCCCGACGTGAAATACCGCCGCGCCTGGACTATGGCGGTCTATGACGGCCAACTCTTCTGCGGCACCCTGCCCTCGGGCAAGGTCTACTCCATGCGGGCTGGCTACGCCGCGACCCACGACACCGCGCTCGACGACGGCTGGCGCCACGTGGCCGCCGTGCGCCGGGGGACGAATCTTGAATTGTGGGTGGATGGCCAGAAGGTGGATGAACAATCGATCGGGAAACAGGCCCTTGATATCAGCAACGAGGTCCCTTTCACTATCGGTTTCGGCGCGAACGACTATTTCAACGGCTTCATGAACAACTTCCGGATCTACAATCGCGCGTTGGCCGAAGCCGAACTCACGGAACTGAGCGACTACACAAAACAGGGCCAGGGGATTCCACTGGATTTCTCCATGAAGTACAGTCTTGACCCGGCCAAACAGGAACTCACGGAAGGGCGGTTCTGGAAAATCAGCGATTTCCTCGGCACAGGCGAAGTCCGCGTCGAGGGCGACCAGGTCTACTTGGGCGAAGGCAACGACATGACCGGCGTTGTCTGGCGCGGCCCGCTGGTCACGATGAATTACGAGATCACCCTGCAAGCACAGCGCGTCTCCGGCGGCGATTTCTTCTGTGGCCTCACCTTCCCCTACGGCGAAAAGCCCTGCGCGCTCATTTGCGGCGGCTGGGGCGGCACCCTCGTGGGCATCTCGAGCCTCGACTACCAGGACGCCTACAACAACGAGACGGCCCGCACCAAGTTTTTCGAGAACGCCCGCTGGTACAACATTCGCCTCCGCATCACCGAAGGCCGGATGCAGGCCTGGATCGACGAGGAGCAATTCGTGGACGTGGAGGTGGGCAACCGCGAAGTCGGCATCCGCTGGGAAGTCGAGCGCTCGCGGCCCCTCGGCATCGCCACCTGGCGCACCTCCGGGGCCATCCGCAACGTGGTCCTGCGCGCGATTGATCCGGCGAGAACGGGCGGGTGAAGATCGCGTGCCCTCCTCAGCCCCGGAGGGGCGTCCGCGATTAGCCGGGGGTGGAGCGAAGCGAAGCCCCCGGAAAACGTTGCGCCACCCCACGAAGCGCCCTGAGGGGGCGCAGGCGAAACGCCTGACTTCTTGTTGTTTCTTACGGCTTCTGGTCTCCAAGGACTAATCTGAACGCAAATGTGTGTGGATGGAGAGCGATTACGGCGGAATTACTTTCCGCCCAGGTCGCGATAGAAGAGTTCTTTCGCTTCGATGGTCATACCGGGATTGTGGCACTGCAACGCAAAATGGCCGGTCTTATAGTCGTCGTCCTGGTGGTTCATGACCTCGACGTCATTCACCCAGATCGTGATCTGATTGCCCACGGCCTTCACCCGCATCGAGAACCACTCCCCATCTTTGGTCAGCAAGGCGGAAGCCTTCCCGGTCGGCGTGCCAGGCTTCCACAACCAGCCGGTGAAAGCTTCATGGGTATTGCAGAGTTGCGCCTCGTATCCCTCCGGAAAGCCCTCCGGATTGTCCGCGGGTGGATTCGCCCGGAAATACAACCCGCTATTCGCGTCACGGCCCTGACTGGTAAGTTGGAACATCCCCTTCACTTCGAGGTCGCTGAGTACAGGCGCCGCATAGAGATGTCCCTGCCCTTGCTCTGATTGACCAAGAATAACACCATTTTCGAGTCTCCACGTGGCGCCGCCGTGCGGCGTCCAATCATCGAGGCTGTCCCGCTTCACCAACGGAGTCCACGTGCCTTCGCCTCCGCCCGTCGCTGGCGAAGTCGTTTGGCACGCCGCCAAGACCAGGGCCAATGTCATGCCACAAAGCGTGAATCGAATTGTTTGCATCTGATTTCCCCTTCATGCCGGTCAACCGTGCCGCCGGCGCTCCAAAACAATCGGCACACTATAACGATCTGGACTACGGACAACAAAGTCGATTTCGTATCTCCGCCCCCGGGGGGCTTGATATGCCCCATGGACCGATCATCTGGCCATGGTGACGTTGTTCAGTTCGAGTTCCCGCACGTGTTGCGCGCTCACACCTTGTTGGGCTTCAATGGAGATATTCTCAAACCGAAGGTTTTCAATAGGGGCTTCCGGCAAGCCTTCAATCAGGAGGGAGCGCTTTGCGCCAGCACCGTGAATGTCCTTGAAGGACAGGTCGCGGAAAATCGGCACCTTGCCTTCCTGGGTGCCCATCCAGGCGCGGTAGGACGTGAAAAGCTGGATTGCGTCGCCCGTGATGTTCTTCATCTCGATGTTTTCGAACCAGAGTTTCTCGACAATGACGCCCCGGCCGCGCGTGGATTTGAGACGGATACCCAGAGACGTGCCCTCGAAAACGCACGAGTGTACATAGACATTGCGGATGTCCCCACTCGTGTCGCTGCCGAAGACGGCGCCGCCATGACCTTTCCCTGTCCGGTTGTAGCGGATCACGACGTTCTCCGTGGGCCTGCCGACGCGCCAGCCGTCCTCATTCATGCCTGACTTCATACAAATGCAATCGTCGCCCGTGTTGAGAAGGCAATGCTCGAAGTCCACGTTGATGCCGTCAGTGTTGGGGCCGCCCTCGGTCTGCACGCGTAGTTTGCGGAGGACGACGCGATCGCAATACACGAGATCGATGGTCCAGAATGGACCCGGCGCCGCGATGCTGAATCCTTCAAGCAGCACATTCGCGCAGTTAATGGGACTGATGAACTGGGGCCGAAGGCCAGCCTCGGGCGTGCCAAAGACGCGCGATTCCGGGGGAACATCTTTGAGGATCTGTTCCCGATACATCCGCAGGGCGGTGTCTTCCTGCCGCTCGAACCACGGCCACCACGCGCGCCCGTTGCCGTCGAGCGCGCCGGGGCCGGTGACGGCGATGTTCTCGCAATCCCGCGCGTAAATCAAAGGGGAATAGTTGTAGCATTCGAAACCGGCCCAGCGCGTGAAAACCACCGGAAGGTAGTCCTCGGGCGCATCGGAAAAGAGCAGCACGGCCCCCTCCGCGAGATGAAGATTCACATGGCTCTTCAGGTGAATGGCCCCGGTAAGCCAAATACCGCGGGGGCATAACACGGTGCCGCCACCGGCTTCTGAACAGGCTGTAATC
>JACPGD010000060.1 GCA_016182645.1 Candidatus Hydrogenedentota bacterium
CGCCCTCGGCAAGAGAATCATTGCCACCGCCCTTAAGCTCCGAGAGATGACAATCATCCCCATGCTCAGAGGAAAACTCGCCACCTGATGAAAGAATTGTGATCATTCTGTGTACAATCCAATTGCTGAGGGACTAATTCCCCACTATCCCCCATCCCCTGTCCAAGTGGTGCTGAGCGCGCGGTAGAGGTCATTGGCCGAACCGCCCTTCATCACATAGCTGTTGATGCCCGCTTGCCGCAGCGAGTCCAGCACATCTCGGTCATCGTGGACGGAATGGCCGATCACAGTCACCACGGGCAGTTCCCGTTTGATGAGCCGTGTCGCTTCCAGCCCGTTCATCCGCGGCATGTTGATGTCCATAATGATGGCATCGGGACGCAGAGAACGCGCTAGTTCCACCGCTTCTTCTCCATTCTCGGCTTCCCCCACTACCTCGATATTCCCGAAGCGCCGGATCATGCGCCGCAACCCTTCGCGGACCATCTTATGGTCATCCACGACCAATACGCCGATGGGACGTGTCGCCGCTTGGAATGGCTCCGGTGGCGGTGGAAGCGCGGGTTCCCGCGCTGGCCAGAGTTTCAAGTGAAAACTCACGCGAGAGCCACGCCCTGGGTAACTCTCGATGGCGAACTGACCGCCCATGGCTTCCAGGCGTTCCTGCACGTTGAACAGGCCAAATCTCCCCGAAAGTGCACTCGATGTGCTCAACGGTGCGCCAAAGCCCTTCCCTTCATCTGACACCACCACGGAAAGTGTGTCGCCCATTCGGCTCAATTCCACGGTTGCCTCGGAGACGTCCGCGTGCTTTACCACGTTAAACAGCAATTCCCGGATCGTCTGATAAATGAGGACCGCTGTATCCTCGGGCATGTCGGAATACTCGCCATCCGCCTGGAGGTGGACCGTCAATTCATGCTGCCGCTTCATCTGTTCGCCCAGCCAGCCCACCGCCGATGTCAGACCCGCGACGTACAGGATGCTCGGACTGAGTTCGGCAATCAACGTCCGCGTATAGTCCAGTGAATCGTCCAGCATCTCCCGCATCTGCTCTGTCTGGTCGCCCCGGCCCGCGGCCTTCGCCATGCGATCCAACTCGGTCAACTTGAGTTTGCACGCCACCAGCATTTGCGCGAGATAATCGTGGAGTTCCGTCGAGAGCCGCCGCCGCTCGCGCTGTTCGCTCAGCGTCAGTTCCGAGGCCAGCGCACGCAGTTGGGCGGTGCGGTGTTCCAGCATCTGGGTCCGTTCAGCCACACGTTGCTCGAGCGTCTTATTCAGCCGGCGGAGTTGTTCCTGGGCCCGTTTCCGTTCCACCGCGTACTGGACACTCCGCAGCAGCAAGTCGCTGCTCAGTTGCGACTTGACCAGGAAGTCCTGGGCGCCCTGCTGCACCGCGCGCAGCGCCAAGTCCCGGTCATTGAGCGCGGTCAAAACAATCACGGGCACATGCGCCGACTCCTGCAGTACGCGCGTCAACGTCTCTTCCGCGCCACTGTCAGGCAGACCCAAGTCAAGCAAGATGGCATCGATGCCGCCCTCCCGCAACCATAGGAGCGCTTCCTTCAGGCAGGCCGCCCGTTGCACCGTGACCGCCGCACGATTGGGTCCCGTGAGATGCCGCCGGATCAACGCCGCATGATCGTCGTCGTCCTCGACCAGAAGAATCCGCAGCGGTTCAGGCATGGCTATCTTGCCCCAGGAGTTCCGGCTGGGGGCCGCGTTGCGGCGCCGGCTTGTTCCAAACGCCCCAGTACAAGCTCAGGTCGCTCACCATTTGGCGAAACCGTTGGAAATTAACGGGCTTGACCAGGTAGCTGTTGGCGTGGTGGGCGTAGGCCTTGGCCCGGTCCGCCTCCGCGTTCGACGTTGTGAGGATAACCACCGGAATGTGTTTAAGCCCGGGATCCTCCTTGATCTTTTTCAGGACCTCGTGCCCATCGACTTTCGGCAGCTTCAGATCCAGCAGGATCACGTCAGGCATGGGCCGGCCGGCATAGGGCGGTTCCTCGCGCAGATACGCGAGCGCATCCGCGCCATCGATCAGGCGTTTCACGTTGTTCACGACGCGGTTGCGTTCCAACGTGCGCAACACGATGGCCGCATGGTCGTCGTCGTCTTCAATCAGCACAAAATTGATCAGTTCTGATGTTCCCATGGTCTCCTCGTCTCAAGTTCGGACTAACGACCGCGGAAACGCGGCCCAGAAGGTGGCGCCTTTCCCCGGCGCCGATTCGACCCAGGCCCGCCCGGCCGCAAGCTGCACGATGCGCGCGACGATCGCCAACCCAACGCCGGTCCCTTCATTCCGGGTGTCCAGCCGTTGGAACAGCCCAAAGATTCGCTCATGATACTCTGGTGCAATTCCGGGGCCTTCATCGCGCACGAAAAAGCGGCACTCGGCCTCATCCATTTCGCAGCCCACTTCAATTTGTGTGTCCGGGCGGTCGCAGCCGTACTTGATCGCGTTTGTCAGCAGGTTTTCAAAGACTTCCGTAAAACGCATGGGGTCGATAAAGAGCCGCGGCAATCCCTCTTGAATGACCAACCGCGCCTGGGCGGCATGGAAACGATCGACCAGTTCTTCGCCAATCTCGCGCATCACGCGGCCCGTGTCGCAGACCACACGCGGGCGCTCCACGCGCCCAATGCGGCTTAGTTCCAGCAAGTCGTCGATCAAGTCCCCCATCCGGACCGTCGCGCGCTCGAGCCGATCCAGACAGTCATAGACCTCCTCCCGCTGGTTCTCCGCCAGTTCTTCGCGCAGCAGCCCGATGAATCCGCTGACCGTCACCAGGGGCGACTTGAGGTCGTGCGAGACCGTATAGACAAACTGCTCGAGGTCGGCGTTCTTTTGCTGCAACTCGAGGTTGACCTGCCTTAGTGCCGCTTCCGCCCGCTTCCGCTCCGTGATGTCCAGAATAGTGCTGAGCACGTAGAGTCCGTCCGGCATTTGGATCGGATTCAAGGCAATTTCTGTCGGGAATTCCGAGCCGTCCTTTCGCAGTCCAAAGAGTTCTCGCCCCATGCCCATCGGCCGCGCCTGCGGCTGCGCGTGGAAGTGCGCCCGGAACATGGGGTGGGCCATCCGAAAACGCTGCGGCACCAGCAACTCGATCGACTGGCCCAGCAATTCCTGCCGCTCGTAGCCGAACAAGAACTCCGTCTGCGTATTGACCAACGCAATGCGCCCGTGCGCGTCCACCAGCACCATCGCACTGGGCGAGGACTCGACCGCCGCCCGGAACCGCTGCTCGGCCAGGCGCCGCTCCGTGACGTCCATGCAGATCCCCGCCATGCCGGCGGGCTGTCCCTTTTCATCGAAGATGACCCGGCCCTTCCCCTCCACCCACGTCAGCGCGTCGCCTGACGGATCCAAGCGGTATTCCACCTGGTACGTGCCGCCCCCCTGGATGGCCCGCTGGATCGCGGCTTCCACCATGCCGCGGTCATCCGGATGAATATCATTCTGAAAGTCGGCGAAGGTCCCACCAAAAGCATCTTGAGACAGGCCGTGAATCTTCAGCAGGTTTTCGGACCACTCCAGCTTGTTCGTGCGCATGTTCCAATTCCACGTGCCGACATGCGCCGCCTCGAGCGTGAAACGGAGCCGTTCCTCGCTCGCGCGCAAGGCGGCTTCCGCCTCCTGGCGCTCGGCAATCTCCCGCTGGGCCGCCGTATAAAGCTGGGCGTTGTCCACCGCCGCCGCCGCCCGCCGCGCTAGTTCCAAGGCGAACTCCAAGTCCGCCTCGGTGTAGGTCCGGGCCGATTCCGCCGAAACCAGCGTCAAGGCGCCCAACACGCGCTCGCGCGCAATCAAAGGCACACCGATGTAGGAGTGCAGCCCAAGTTCCCGGATGATCCGAAGTTGCTCCTGATCTCTGGCCGTCGCGGCGAGGAGTTCCTCGGAAATGACCGGGATAAACTCCGGCGCCCCCGTCCGTAGAATGGCCGCAAGACCACGCGGCGCGTTTCTGTCCACGGGGTAGCGGCGTTGCAACTCGTGCGCATATTCGACCTTCGCCGGATCCACGTGGACCACTTCCAAACGTTGCAGGGCGCCATCCTCATCCAGCATGTCCACCGCGCACCAGTCCGCAATCCGCGGCACGGCCAGGTGCGCCAACGCCCGCAGGGTCCATTCGTAATCCAGCGAGGAGGACAGCAGCCGGCCCGCTTCATCCGCGAAGTGCCGCCTTTCTTCTGCCTGTTTTCGCTCCGTAATGTCGTAGACCGTCGTGACGGCGGCCAGCGTTTTGCCGCTCGCATCGCGGACCGGGGCCGCGCTTGCCCGAACAGTCACCTGTGAACCGTCCGGCCGCACCAGCCGGATAACTCATGCGCTTCATAGGGACGGCCGTCCGGGTGAAACGAGTGCAGACCCTGCACCTCGCGCAGCTTCTGGTGCGGTGGCAGCGCGCGCCCGGTCAGCGATTCCAGGTAGGGATTGCGAATGAGGATGGCGCCACTGCCCGCTTCAGCCACGACCACCCCGAGCGGCATCTGCCGGATCACTTCACGGAAGAGCGTGCGCTCTGTATCCAGGCGCGCGAGCGCTTGCTGGAGGGACTCCTCCCTGCGTTTGCGTTCCGTGATGTCCTTCGTGAAGCAACGCGTGTGGATGAACTCGCCGTCCCGCCAATAGACATTCGACGTGATCAGCACCCACCGGATTGAACCGTCCTTGCACCGCAGCGCCGCTTCGTAATCCCGAAGTTCTTCCTTCTCCCGGAGCCGGCGCAAGATATCTTCGATTTCCGGTTGGCTTACGTGGAATTCGGCAATCGGGTGCCCGATGTACTCCTCCCGGGAGTAACCCAGCAGTTCCAGTTCCGCCTGGTTGGCCCACAGGATCGACCCGTCCGGCCCCATCCAGTGCAGGGCCATCGCGGCATTCTCGAGGAACTCGCCCAGATCTTCGCCCCCACGCGACAGGGATGACCACAAGGGCAGGGGAGCGCCCCCGTGAGTTGCGGGCGGGGAGGTTAGTTCGTCCAACCGCGTCATGTTTTTGTCGGCATCCTCAGCGTCTCCAAACACACGTCTCCTCCAAGATGCCCAGAATTCACACCAGCACGCCCATTTAAATCATGCCCGAAAACACTTGTTCTAGCAAGTTTGTGCCGCAACATGGCTTGGAGCGGTGCCACGCAGAGTAAGAAGGTGCCGCGGGTAGAGAGAAAAATGGCAGCCCGTGGGGGATTCGAACCCCCGTGACAGGACTGAGAATCCTGCATCCTAGACCCCTAGATGAACGGGCCACCGAAGAGCAAAAGCGCCGTGCGGCGGAATTGAAGACTGATGGCTGCCGGACTAGGACTCGAACCTAGACAAGCCTGATCCAGAGTCAGGTGCACTACCAATTATGCTATCCGGCACCGGCGTTTGATCTTAGCGAACAGGCCCGCTGCCTGTCAAATTCAGCGCGCTTTGCAGGAGCCGGGCAGCGTCAGCCGCTCAGGCATTGACAACCTCTCTGGCCTTCGCTACAGTACGTTTTATGCCGCGTGCGTTAGTGCACAGGGCAACGGGTTTCAGTCATCCTGGGCAGGGGGACTCGCAAAAACGGGGATTCCGCATGCTTCCAC
>JACPGD010000532.1 GCA_016182645.1 Candidatus Hydrogenedentota bacterium
CGAACTCAAAAAGCGCAAGAATTATTGGATATTTCCTGAATTATCTCTATTGTCCACTGAGCACCCCTTGTTTCGCAAAACCACTCCCCGCCCCGCTCCCGCTTTATTCACACCTTCCGCATTCCCCGAGGAGTCTGGAGGGCGGAGTCTGGAGTCTGGAGGCTGGAGTCTGGAGGCCCTCCTCCTTCCTCCTTCCTCCTTCCTTCTTCCTCCTCCCTCATTCCTAATTCCTCATTCCTAATTCCTAATTCTTAGAACGGTGGTACAGGCAGCGTGAAGCGCAATGGCTTTCGCCTGCTCTCCGCGGCCTCGCGCTTCTTCTTGAGGTGGAGCGTGGCTTTCAATCCCCGGTCGATCAAAACATGCAGGGACACCGTTCGCTTTGTTCCGTGATAGATGCGTTTGCCGAAGCGGCGGATGATGTCCCAGTCGATTTCGACACCAAGCCCCGGCCCGTCCGGAATGGCGATACGGCCATTGTCAGTGCGCTGCGGCAGGTCCTTGATATAGCGCCCCCAATAGGCCGGCTTCCACGGACCCTCCAGCGGATACTCGACCAGGCTCCGCTCCTCCTCCGGCAGTACGCCCACCAGGTGCAGCCCGATGACGAACCCCAGCCCCGTGGTCCAGGTGTGGGGCGAGAAGCGCGGCTGATAGGCGGGCCGCGGCGCTGCCTTCCGGCGCGCCAGGATTTCGGCAATGATCCACGACACCACCGAAATCCCGCCCGCGTACGTACCGCCCGCCAGCACCGCGTCCGGCTGGAAAACGTCCAGGCTCTCCAGCTCGAACATGCGTTTGAAATCGCCCCACGATGCGTTCATTTCCCCGCCCGCAATCGGCACGGTCGTGTTCGCGCGCAATTGCGCCAGCCCATCGAAATCGCCCCGGTTCAACGGCTCTTCGAGCCAGTACACGTCGTACGGCTCGATCCCCTTCGCAAACGCGGCCGCGAAGTCCCGGCCCCACTTCGGCGTCTCATCGACCAAGTCGACCGGCCAGCCCTGGTTGGCGTCCACCATGATCTTCATCTCGCCGCCCGCCTCTTCCCGCGCGGCGGCCACATACGCGAGCATCGGCTCGAGTTGGTGATGTTTCACGCGCAGCTTGATTCCCTTGAACCCCTCGGCCATGCGTGCGCGGACTAGCTCACGCACGACCGCGGGATCGTGATTATGGGTCTCTCCCGTGGACGCATACGGTTCCACCTGGCCACCGGTGCCGCCCAGCACCTTCCACAGCGGCTCCCCCCGGCTCTTGCCGATGAGGTCCCAGAAGGCCGCATCAATCCAGCCGTTGCGCATCCCCACATACGACAATTCCTGGATGCGCTGGTTGACCAGTCCAATGTCGAGCGGATCGATGCCCAGTAGATACGGCCCGATGACCTTGCCGAGCCCGAAGCGCTCTGTCCCCATCGCGGGCATGGCCGCGCACCCTTCCTGCCCGCTGTCTGTTTTCAGACGCAGCAGGTAGAAACGCACTTCGCTCTGGCGGAAGCCCGGAATCCAACTCGGCTCGAAGTAGGGGTGCTCCGCGAAGAAGCCGGGGCGTTTCTCCGCCAAGGGAATGCGCACATAGTAGAAATCGACTTGATTGACTCGCATACTCACTCCCTCCGCAGCCCCAAAGTGCAGGTACCGACGGTGTGCCTAGCCCAGGCGGGCAATAAGGCCATCTGACAGATGATGCGCGATCGCAATGATGGGCGTCATCGTGTGGCTCGAGGCGCTTGATGGAAAACCAGCCGAATCAAAGACGTACACATCGCGCGTGCCGTAAACCTGTCCCTCCGGATTGGCGCCGCCGTGGGCCGGTGTGGGGGCAAAACGCACCCCGCCTTGCTGGTGCGCCGAAAGCAGCGGCGCGGTGGCCGGCTCGAACGCGAGGCGATCCACCTGCTCGAGGTCCTTTTCGGACGCTATCCGCAGCGGCGGCATGACCGGCACGTCCACCTGCCGCGCACCGGCCGCAAGGTACACGCGGGCCGCCGCCTTGATCGCCTGGCGCAGCCGGCTCCTGTGGTTCTCGTCGTGCCGGTAGCGCACCAGCGGTCTCCCGGATTGATGGATGCCCACCTGACCCGTGGGGTCGTCCGGCGCCAGCAACAACGCCGACGCCATGTGCGGGAAGCGCGTCATGACTTCCTTGGCTTCCAGCCCGGAATAAGGCAGCAACGACGCGGTAATGTCTGGCGTGCCGAAGATGGCTTCGATCCGGAAGCCCCACAGCCCGTGTTCGGGATTGTCCTCCTCTTCAAAATGCGTCACCGCGTAGGCCTGCGGAATGCCGGAGAAAGCGTCCACGACGTGATCAAACAGCGCTGTCACCGGGAGCTGCGGCTGCAGGCTCAGGTGCTGCCCAATGTGCTCGTTGCCAATGCCCGAGCGCAACAACAGGTGTGTGCTGCCCACGGCGTTTGCCGCCAGGATCAGCACCTTGGCCTGAATCTCAAACGGCTCGCGCTCATGGTAGCCCTTGGCGTCGAGCGTGCGCGCCTCGATTAGTTTCAATTCCCCCGTAGTATGGCGCACCCGCACGGCGCGCGCCCGCGTGTAGAAACGCGCCCCCGCCCGCACCGCCGCGGGAATGGCAACAAAGCGCGGGTTCTGCTTGGCGTTCGCCGGGCAACCGAGCAGACACGTACCCAGTCCGATACACTCGCGGCGATTGTGCATCATTGCTTCGCCGCGGTACCCCAACGCCTGCGCGCCCCGCTCCAGCAGCATGTTCGCCTCGTTCAACTCCGCGCGCCTGCCGGGATGCGCCCCCAAATCGTCGAGCGCCCTTTGGATGTTCGGGCGCAGCGCAGCGGCGGAGAACCCGGTCAATCCGTACTTCCGGCCCCAGAACTCGAGCACGCTCTCCGGCGGCGGCACAACGTCGCAGGCATTGATGACCCCGCCGCCGCCCAGCACGCGCCCCTGCAGGATCGACACGGACGCGTCCTCTGTCGTCCTGCCGCCGCGGTCCATGTAGAGCTGGTCGTACATTGCCGTACCGCGTTGGGTCAACTGTTTGCCCGTGAAATCGCCGCCCTCCTCGAGCACTACCACCTCGTGACCTGCCTCGGCCAAGCGCCGGGCCGCCGTTGCGCCAGCGCATCCAGAACCAATGATGCACACCTCCGCCGTCAGCCGCCCGGGCGGCGCCTCCCGCGCGAGATCAACGATGCCTTCACCCATGAGGGGCCTCATTGGCCGCCCCCTCTGGGACACGGCTTGGTGAGGGTTCACCCCGCGAAATGGCGGGAC
>JACPGD010000018.1 GCA_016182645.1 Candidatus Hydrogenedentota bacterium
CGAGTTCCATTTCCGGGTAGACTTCGTAGCGGCCGAAGATGGGGCCGTTGCGGTAGATAAACGCGCGGAGCAGCGTGATCGCGAGCGGGCGCTCGGCGCGATCCATCGCCTCGAATTCGCGAATGCCGGTATTGAGCACGGCAAAACCGTTGGTGCCGTCGGTCATATCGACGAAACGGTGCATCGGGTATTGCGGATTGGGCTTGGCGTAGTAGGCGCTTGTGGGCTTGACGTGGATATCACGCGCGACCACGTCATAGGCCACTTCCGCATGGGTCTGGTCTGTCTTAAGGCGCGTAGGGAAGACGACGCGCAGGCGGTGGTTCTTGCAGGGATTGTCGAGACTCGTTGTCACATCGAGGCGGTGGCTGCCGGCGCGGAGCGTGAAGCGGCTGGTGACGGCCAACTCTCGTCGCTCTTCAGTGCGGGCGGTGTGATCCATGCGTTCGGTGCGGAACTGCTCGTCGATATTCTTGGTCAGGCCCACCGGAACTTGCAGGTAGTAGTCCACCCGCATGCGGGCTAGCAGGGGCCCCGCCTCTTCCAAACTGATGCGACAGGGGAAGCCATGGCTGGTCAACGTCTCGTTTTGGTCCGGCTCCATGTGCACCCACGTGTGGCCCGTTTCGCCGGTGTCTTCAAGATAGTGGAGGCCGGTGTAGGTGTGACCGCTTTCCTTGTGCGTGAGGTCGATGGTCCCGTCAGAGTTAAACACCGCGCGCACGTGTTCGTTCTCGAGCACGTTGCTTTCCGGCGCGAGCGTGCCGGGTTCGTAGGGGAACTGCGTCGCGCGCACGAGGTGAAAGGTCTTATAGCCGAAGGCGGGAATCTCGTCCAGCTCGACGTGGCAGAGAACGCGCTTCGAGCGCAGCTCGATCGAGATGTCCTGAAGATTGCGCACCAGGGTGCCCCAGTCGAACTGTTGCTGCACCTGGACCCGCCGGCGCTCCTTCACACCCGGCGCATGGATGGTAAAGGCGTCGTAGCCCATGTTATCGGGCATGTCGAGATAGCAAGACACAACGCCGTTGCGCGGGAACGGGCACGAGTTGAACACGGTCATCACGACGTTGCCCGCGGCGAGGTCGCTGTTGTCAATGTTGATCTGGACCGCTTGCATCGCGCGGCGGGTCAGCCCCTCGCTGATAATGTTGATCTGGTCGAAGCGGAAAAGCGAGTCCTTCTCCATCTGGTCCGTGCCCGCGCCGCTGATGGTATCGTGCGGATGGTTCTGGAGGAGCAATTTCCAGCATTTGTCAATGGCCGACTTGAGATATTCGCCGCCAACCGTGCTGCCGATGGCGCTCCAGGGCTCCGCTAATCGCTGCAATGCGACTTCCGCCTTGTGATTGGCGCGGCGCAGGCGCGTGCGCGCGCTGATGACGTCGCCGTAGAGGTGTGTCCATTTGCCGGTCGAACCGGGATCGCGACTCTCGCCGGTAATGACCGTGGGCTCCTTCACCTCTTCGCGCATCGCGGCCATGTATTCCTCGAGGCTGCTCAACTTGATCGTGTGGTCCGGCAGCAGTTCCTGGCACAGCTTGATGATTTCGGTTTCTTTGGGGTCAGGATCGGAAGTATCAAACCCCTGCATGCAGCAGATGTGGCTCGTGGTGAAATGCTCGCTCTCGTCGCGCACGAGTTTGTGCAGTTGCTCCGCTATCGGCTCGTGATTCCACTGCTTCTTGTCCTTGTCCAGCACATAATAATGCGTGCGGGGGTCGCGCGCGCTCGCGAGACGGAACGGCGCCGCGCCCCGGTCCCAGTCATAGCGCGCGAAGACATCGTCGCTGCCGTAACGCAGCACGCGGTAGACGTAGACGTAGTAGCTGAAGCGGCTCATGCAGCCGAAGCGCATGCCCAACAGCCGCGAGCCGTCCACGCCTTCCCATATGAACTCGCTCTTGGGCGTATTGATGCCGCGGTAGAAAATGATCGTGTCGATGCCGAAGCCCAGGTACATCTGTGGGATCTGCGACGTCTGGCCGTAGCTGAACGGCGTGTAACCAATTTTCGACACGCGCCCGAGCGACTCCGCGACCTGGTGCCCCACCAGGAGGTTGCGCGCAAGCGATTCGCCATTGACGCAATATTCTTCCGGCAGCGAATACCACGGCCCGACAATCAGCCGCCCTGACTTTACGTGCTTCTCGATCGTCGCGCGTTTCTCCGGCCGCAGTTCGAGGTAGTCCTCCACGCACAACGTCTGCGAGTCCATCGTGAACGAATGGAACTCGGGGTCGCTGTCCAGCAGATTCAGCAGGTTGTCCATAAAATCCAACAGCAGCAGCCGCGTTTCCTCGAAGGGATACACCCACTCGCGGTCCCAATGAGAATTTGACACCACATGAATCGTCTTCCGCTGCTTCGACATAGAACGCACTCCCCAAGAAGGAAAAAAGGGTTGAGATAATGAGAAAGAGAATTCCCGCGGCAAGCTGCTAACCCTTCCGCGCGAGTGACACTATTAGACCACGCTAAACGGAGAAAAGGCAAAGCAGATTAATACTTGGTTGACAGGAGAAAACGAGAGTTCTAATGGGAATTGACCGATTTGCCCAACGCGGAATCGAGCGCCACAAGCACATCTTGGAATGCGACACGACACAGTTTGCCGAATCGCTTCACCACAATCCGTTGATCCAATGTGTATATCTTGTCGGCCCGCACCATACTTGGACGCGGCAACGTGCCTGTGTCCAAGTCCTTGCTGCTAATGATGCGGCCGAATGCGTTCTGGCCCATCCTGGAGGTAATCGCGGCAACAATAATGTCCTGATGGTTCGTGTTGTATTCCGAACTGGACAGAATGAGCACCGGACGGCTCTTGACGACCGTAAGATCTGTAAAGGGGACCGGAACAAGGACAATTTCCCGCTGTTCAAGCATTGTTCCAGACTTCGTCGTCGACCGGATTGTCCCAAAACCCCGTACTGGATTCGGAGGCCTTTAATAAGTCACCGAATGACTGATCGAGCTCCGGCACAAGGATAATTACCTCGACCGTGCTTCCACTCGCGCCGCTCAACGCGGGGAGGTTTATTGTCCCATCGTCTTGGACTTGTACGCGATGCACAATGGCCTGCATGATTCGTCTCCAGCGCGGCTGTTGTTCCTGCCTACATCATATTCTATCCGGCGCCTTGCGGCAAGCGATCAGGGCGCAGGGTTCATCTTTTGTTGATTGCGAATAGCGGCCACTAAATGCCGTAGCGCATCATTCACTGAATCATGATCGGGAAAGAACTCAGCCACATCGGGATCGACAACCACCACGTTGATGCCCTCTGCGTAACGCTTGGCATACTTGCCCCTGATGCCCCCCTGAAAAATCGTACTCCCGCAGTAAATCAGGGTCGCTCTTCATTGTTTTCATAATCGCATTATACACCACCTTTAGCCGCTGTTCCGCCGCACGGCGTACCACAAGAAGCCCAGTGCCGCGGGTACAGCCACGGCGGCCCAGAGCAGACCCCAGAGGAGCGCGGGGATGCCCGTCAGTTCCGCGAGGAGTGTGGCGTCGGTGGAGGCGTTGGGAGTACCGAACAGGTCTTCCTTGATGTCGAAGAGGGCGTAGCAGCAACTGGTAAG
>JACPGD010000513.1 GCA_016182645.1 Candidatus Hydrogenedentota bacterium
ACCGCCAATCCCGACGTGGCAGGTGTTCAGAAAGTAGGCAGTTTCCGGTTCGCCGTTTTCGCGCGTCAGTGAAATACGGCCCACGTCCGCTTGCACAATCTCCTCGCTCAAGACCGTGCGGAAGGCAGGGCCGTCGCGGGGTATGCCCAGGGTCCTGGCGAGGTCGGAACCTGTGCCATAGGGCAAGATGGACAGTACCGCGTTCGGATTCAGCAGTGCGCCGTTCTCGAAGAAACCATTGATGACTTCGTAATGCGTGCCGTCGCCGCCGACACTGATAATGCGTTCATAGCCGTGTTGCAGGGCCACACGCGTGAGGGTGACGGCGTGCTCGGTGGCTTTGGTGCGAAAGACCGAAAACTCCCCGCAATGGTGCCGCAGCCCGCGTTCGATTTCCGGCCAGAGCCGGCCCGTGCGTCCATGCGCTGACTGTGGATTCACGATGACCGCGATGCGTTGGCCGTTCATTGCTGTTCTCACACGCGTACGTCGGATTGGATGGATGAATGCCCAGGATACCGCGCGAGGACCGGGTCAACTTCGTTCCGGATAAACTCCTCGACCTGCTGGGGGGCGCGCCCGACAAACTTACGGACGTCCAAGATCTGATCCAATTCCACACGGGTCATGTTAATCACCGGGTCCTTTGCCAGCCGGTCAAGCAAATCGTTTTCACCGCCCTCCATTTTGACACGAGTCGCCGCCTGTTGGGAATGGCGGCGGATGGCTTCGTGCAGTTCCTGCCGATCACCCCCGCGCTTGACGCCGGCCATGATGATGTTCTCCGTGGCCATGAAGGGGAGTTCGGCATTCAGATGCCTCTCAATGACCTTGGGATAGACCTGGGGCGCTTCCATAATGTTGAGGTAGAGATTGAGCAAGGCGTCCGCCGCGAGGAAGGACTCGGGTAGGCTGAGCCGGCGGATGGCCGAATCATCGAGCGTGCGTTCGAACCATTGCACCGCGCTGGTGAAGGAACCGTGCAGCGGCGCGACCATGAGGAAACGGGCGAGCGCACAGGCGCGCTCACAACGCATCGGATTGCGCTTGTAGGCCATGGCCGAACTCCCCACCTGCGTCGACTCAAACGGCTCTTCGATTTCCTTGAGGTTTTGCAACAGCCGGAGATCCGTGGCGAATTTGTGTACGGACTCGCCGATGCCGGCCAGCGCGCGCAAAACCTGGGTGTCCACTTTGCGCGGATAGGTTTGGCCGGTCACGGGGTAGGACGCGGCAAACCCGAGCTTCTCCGCGACGCGCTGGTCGAGCAAGCGAACCTTTTCCGAGTCTCCCTCGAATAGTTCCATGAACGATGCCTGGGTCCCCGTGGTGCCTTTCACCCCGCGGCAGCGCAACCGCTGGCGTTGTGATTCGAGATCCTCGATGTCCATGAGAAGGTCTTGCGCCCAGAGGCAGGCGCGCTTACCCACGGTGACGACCTGGGCCGGTTGGTAGTGCGTGTAGCCGAGGGTCGGCAGGTCTTTCCATTTCAACGCAAAGGCGCGCAAACGCGCCAAGACAGCGGCGGCCTTGCCCGCCAGCAATTCGAGACCTTCGCGAATTAAGATCAGATCGGTGTTGTCACCCACGTAGCAGCTTGTGGCGCCCAGGTGAATGATGGGGCGCGCCAGGGGCGCCACATCGGCGAAAGCGTGGATGTGGGCCATCACATCGTGCCGGGTTTTGCTCTCATACACGGCCGCCTTTTCGAGATCGATGTCGTCGACGTGGGCGCGCATCTCCGCAATCTGTGCGTCTGTGATCGGCAGGCCCAGTTCCTGCTCCGCCTCGGCAAGGGCAATCCAACAACGGCGCCAGGTGGAGAACTTCCGTTGCGGTCCCCAGAGTTCTGCCATTTCGCGGGTGGCAAAGCGTTCAATCAACGGATTCACGTAGGTGTCAGTCATGACAATTCCCCTGGAAATGAAGCGTGCGGGGTAGAATGAAGTCTAGCCGGTGCTGGATGCAACAAAAAGACTGTGCGTGTGCATCGTGGCTAGACACGACTGAACTGATCGGCCGCAGCGAATATCCGAGAAGAGACCTGCGGTCAGCGCCGTGGCGTGACCCGGTGCGGCTACAGACACAATCCCTGCCGCTGAATGGTTGCCGGCGCCAGCGCTATTGGTCCTGACAATGCGCCTACTGCTGAGGGGTAGTGGGCACGGCGGGCGGCGCCGGTGCGGTAAGTTCTGGGGCGGGCGCTGGCGGCACTGGAGTGGCGGCAGGCGCCAACTCCGGCGCCACGGGAGGCGCTGGAACGGCCGCGGGGACGGCGGCCGGTTCTGCCGGCTTGGCCTGGCTCTCATTGCCCAACAGGAGCGACACGTCGTCCAACAGTACCTCGCCGGCTGAACCCTTGGGGCGGATGATGGAAACCCGGACAGAATCCACGGAAGCAAACCTGTGTAGATTCACGCTTGAAATCAGGGTTTCCCATTGGCCTGTCCCTTTGGGGATCAGCCGCTTGACCATATTCTGCTCGCCCATCTTGAAACGGAGTAGAACTTGAAGCGCCTTGGGACTCGTGCATTTTACCTTGGCGCTGAATGTGTAAGGCTGACCCAGATTCAACTTGTTAACTTTCAGCGGCTGACCGCACACTATCACGCCTTCGGTCGCGGCGGGCAGCTTAAGCGCACTGACGCCGCCGGTTGCATCGGTGGCCTGCTCGAGCGTTAGCTTCTGCCACGCCGTTCCCACCTGATGCGCAACATTCCAGCCCTCCGGCCGTCCATCTTTCCATGCCTCAAAACCGCCATTCTGGATCAACTCGGGCCCCACGGGGGCGGTGGGTTTTGCCGCGGCTCTGGGCTTCCTCGCTTGCTTGACTCTTGGCGCGGCAGGCCTATTGCCAGCTTTGGGAGGCCCGCTGCGCTTAATCCAATTCGGCTCTTCCGGGGCGGCCTGGTTCCCTGGCACAGGCGCAGGCCCCGAGGACTTGGCGACGGGCGGTTGGGGAGCATTCGAGCAGGCGACAAGGCAGCACGTTGCCAATGCGGCAAGAAAACGCTTCATGTGGAGATCTCCTGAGTATTTCGATAGCAGTTGTGGAACTTCGCGCACCCCCACAATCACAACGTAGTCACACTTTGCCGGTCCCCCACCGGAAGTCAGCCGAAGTATAGCGGAAGCGGGTAGAAGGGTCAAAGCAAGGCGGTGATGGATCGCGCCGATGGCCGGTCACGGCCACGGAAAGTCTTGAAATCGCGCCGTTTGCCCACTATACTCGCCATTTGATTGCGGCCCCAGTACAAAGGTTAGGAAAGTATGCCAGTGATTTCGGTAGTTATACCGGTATATAATGCGGAAGATTGCCTGCCAGAACTGACCCGGCGCTTGATGCTGCACCTCGAGTCGATCACCACGGACTTCGAAATCGTCTACGTGGAGGATTGTGGTCGGGACCACTCCTGGGAGGTGATCACGGCCCAAGCCGCCCAGGACCCCCGAATCCGTGGCTACAAACTCAGCCGAAACTTCGGGCAGCATCCCGCCATCACCGCCGGACTGGATCTGGCGCGCGGCGAGTGGATTATTGTGATGGACTGTGATCTCCAAGACGACCCGGTCTATATACCTGACCTATACCAGAAGGCGCAGGATGGCTTTGAAATCGTCCTGGCGAGGCGGAAGCAGCGCAAACACTCCCTTCCAAAACGGCTCTCGGCGGGCCTGTTCTATTTCGTCTTCAGTCATCTGGCAGGGTACAAATACGACGGCTCCGTGGGTACCTACCGCATCATGTCGGCCAGGGCGCTCGCCGGCTTCAAGCTCTTGCGCGAGCAACTCAGGACCTTGACGCCGTTGATGAACTGGATGGGCTTCAATACGGCCTATCTCGAAATCGAACACCAGCCGCGGCATGCCGGGAGAAGTTCCTATAATATGCGGCGCCTCCTCCGTCTGGCAGGAGAAACCATCATTGCCTTTTCAGACCGGCCTCTGCGCATTTCCGTCTGGTTGGGCTTTTTCATCGCTCTGTGCGCCTTTATGTTCGGCGTCTACACCGTGCTCCGGGCTGTTATCTTCGGGATACCCGTGGCCGGATGGTCCAGTCTCATTGTCTCGGTGTATCTGCTCAGCGGCATCATTATCCTGAATTTGGGCTTGATTGGGATGTATCTGTCCCGTGTCTATGATGAGACGAAAGGGCGGCCCCTCTACCTCATCGCCGCGGCAACGGAATCCGCCCTCCCCTTTAACGGAACCCGCGCCAAGTAGCGCAATATCGCCCGGCGCGGCGCTGCTGAGAAAGGTGTTGAATGACCCGTTTTGCGAAGAGTGAATCCCCGCGGGTAATGATTATCGCGGGGGGCGAATGGCAAGTGCCGCTCATAAGAAAGGCCAAGGCCATGGGCTGTTACGTGATCAACAGCAATCTGTATCCGGACTCACCCGGTTTCAAATTCTCCGACGTGGGGCTGGTGGCCAACGTACTGGACAAAGAAAAGAACCTTGCCTTCGCGCGCGAACACCAGCCGGACGCCGTCATCACCGATCAGAGCGATATCGCTGTCCCAACCGTCGCCTATATCTGCGAGGAACTGGGACTCCCTGGCATCGGGGTGGACATGGCCCATCTCTTCACCAACAAATACGCGATGCGCTCGTTTCTGGCAGAGCATGGGTTTCCGTGCCCGGCCTATAGGCTTTGCGGTACGCTCGAGGAAGCAATGGACTTCGCCCACGAGACGGGGTTGCCGCTCATTCTGAAGCCGCCGCAAAACCAGTCGAGCCGCGGCGTCCTGAAGGTGACCGCCCAGGACGAATTGCCGGCCGCCTTCGCCCATGCGCGGAGTCACAGCCACAGCGGGGCCGTTCTTGTCGAACAATTCATCGGCGGCGTGGAGCATACGGTGGAAGGCTATAAATCACCCAAGGGCTGTGACACGTTGGCCATCTCTCGAAAGAACCACTACGCACACAATCCCATGGTGGCGAGCCGGCTCCTCTATTCCTGGGAAGACGCCGACGCAGACTATGACGAGTTGGGCCAGTTGAATGCCCGCCTCGTGGAAAGCATGGGCCTGCCCTTCGGCATCACACACGCGGAGTACAAGTCTTTTGAAGGCCAATTCTACCTGGTGGAAATTGCGGCCCGCGGCGGCGGCACCAAGCTTTCCTCCCACATGATCCCGCTGATGAGCGGCGTGGACGCCAACGAACTGCTGATCCTGCACGCCCTCGGCGAAACACCTCCCCTTCCGGTTCCTGAAAAGCGGATTATCTACGCCGCGCTCGATTTTCTCGTCTTTGCCGACGGCCACGTGGCCGCCATCGACGGGGCGGAAGACGTCTTGGCCCACCCGAACGTGATTGATTTTCAACTCGGCGTGAGGCCGGGCGATACGGTGCGCCCCGCTGCTGACGATCGCTCCCGCCACGGCCACATTATCGCGCACGCGGAAACGCGTGAGTCTCTCCTGTCGATGCTGGCCGAACTTAGCGCGCTCGTACGCGTGACGTATGCCTGAGCCAGGAGGCTGGGCGACGCAGGGCGAAATGATGCCCCCATCTTCGCGGATAGACAAAGGGGAGCATTGGACTGTACGATGCTTAGAAGCCCGTTGCAAGAGTCCGGCAGCGCTCGCGACTCCGTGCCGGGTGGTCTCAGATCCCGTGGATTTGTGCCATTGTCGCGTCCGGCACAGAGGCCGGACGCGCTACCAACGTTCCCGCCGTTACGGACGTTTGCAGCGGGCTGTCAGGGGCTGACTGGAAAGGAAGGAAGTATGTCTACGGAATGGAAACGCGAAATCATTGACTACATCCGCCGCAACCGGGTCTCGACGACCGAGGTGGCTGATTGCCTCCAAAAGACGGGCGCCATTCCGGGACTGCACCCCATTACGCGGGGCCATTTTCGCGTGGGAAACGTGTTCTGGGTCTATGCCTTCGGCGAAACCAACTGGGACGTGCATGAACAACTGCAGGACGTGAAGGATGGGGACGTGGTCTTCGTGGAAGTGTTTGAGTGCGGTGACCGGGCGATTTTCGGCGATCTGGTGTCGAAATACCTCTTCTTGTACAAACAGGTCGCCGCGGTCGTGGTGACGGGAGCGTTGCGCGACGTCCATCGGCTGATCAAGGAAGCCTGGCCGATCTGGTGCACGGGCTACAATCCCGTGGGCTGTTTCAACATCAAGATTGAGCGCCAACTCGATCCGGAGATCATGCGGGAGCATCGCCAGAAGTATCATGGAGCGGTCGGGGTCTGCGACGATACCGGCGTGGTGATCATTCCAAAAGAATGCCACACGGAGGAATTCATCAAGTCGCTGGAGTTCATGGAGCAGCAGGAGGACATCTGGTACGAGTGCATCGACCGGCGAAAATGGTCCACCTATCGGACGGTCTGCCTGAAAGAATACTTGCAGAAATAGGCCGCCAAGACATGCCTGACCATAGCGATGTCCCCCTCTTTGACAGCCTGACACACCCAACGCCCACCGGGGCGTGGCTGCATGAACGCTATGGGAGCGGCAATACGGTCAAGAGCCTCCTGGGCCAGATGGAGGCCAACAATGTTCGGTGGGCCTTCACTGTGGGTATGCAGGAGGTGGGCGGCTACGAGGAAGCCACCTACGCTGCGTACATTTCCGGCGCCTCGGACGCACTCTTGCCGGTGGCGTTTCTCAGTCCCGTGCGGCTTGGCAAAACTAAGGATATCGAAGACTACCTGTCTTCGCTGGTGAATCTTGGTTACCGTGGTATCAAGATTCATCCGCGGCATGCAAAAATCACCCTGGATAATCCAGGACTGCCGGAGGCCATTGCCATCGCCAACCGCCTGGGTTTGGTGGTCTTACTGTGCACGTATTTTTGGGAGTCCTCGTCCCGTGCTTGCCGCAACAATATGACTGCCTTGCATGAATTGCTTGCGGCCGTACCGCACGAACGGGTGATCCTGCTGCACGGTGGCGCCGTTCGCTTGATGGAGTGCCTGGAAATGGCCCGAACATTTCGTAACGTTCTGTTGGATGTGTCGTTTACCCTGTGCAAATACGCGGGAAGTTCGCTGGATTTTGACATCAAGTATGTTTTTAAGAACTTTGATCGACGAACCTGCGTGGGCTCCGATTCCCCTGAATTCTCTCTCGATACATTCCGCGAACGCTTCAATTTTTTTGCAGGAGAATTACCGAAGGAAAAAGTGGAGAATATCGCCTATCGAAACCTCGTCAGTCATTTGGAGAGCTTAGGGCATGGCCTTGGCAGAACGTGATAAAGACAACACCGTCCGCCGCTATACAGAGCGCTACGCACAGTTTGGGTATTCGGAGGAGGCCCTCGGTTGGACTAAGAAACGCCAGCCGATCCGGTTTGACGTTTTGAGTTCGATTGCCGACCTGCGGGGGAAGATGATCCTCGACATTGGCTGCGGCTTCGGGGACCTGAACACGACGCTGACGGCGAAGTACGGCAATGACTACACGTACATCGGCGTGGATGTGGTCGATGCGCTGATCGGAAAAGCATGTGAACTTTTCTCCGCGCCTCATATATGTTTTCTGAAGGGCGAGTTTCTCAAGACAACGATAGAGGCCGAGGTCGACGTGGCCATATCCTCGGGGATCTTTAATCACAGATTTGAAGAAACCGACAGCTACGGCTTCATTGAGGCCACAATGGAAAAAGCGTTCGCGTTGTGCCGCGAAGGTTTTGCTTTTGATTTCCTCTCGGACAAAGTGGATTACGAATTGCCGCATACGTTTCACGCGAGCCCGGAGCGAATCCTGGAAATGGCCTATCGTTTGTCGCGCAATGTTGTCCTGAGAAACGACTACATGCCGTTTGAATTTGCCCTCTATGTGTACAAGGATGACGGGTTTAAGCCGGAAGAAGCCGTGTTCTCCCGGTACCAGTCGCTCCGGAATCAGGCAAGATAGAACCCATGATGACCGTCCAATTTTCCGCACGCGTGGGACGTATCACCCCACCGGCCTCGCTCCGCATGGCGGAGCGGGTCCGCCAGCTTGTGGCACAGGGACGCACTATCATCGACCTCACGATTGGTGAACCGGACCTTCCGACGCCACCGGCCATTCTCGAGGCGGCCAGCCGCGCCATGCGCGACGGCGCCACCCGCTATACCAGCAGCCGGGGAATCGTGCCGTTGCGGGAAGCGATTGCCCAGAGCTTTTGGCGCAAGCATCAGATCAAACTGAAGCCTGAAGACATCGTGGTGACGCCAGGAGCCAAACAAGCCATTGCCTATGCCCTGCTGGCGCTGCTGGACGACGGCGACGAGGTGCTGATTCCGGAACCGTGCTGGCTGAGCTATCGCGATCTGGTGCTCCTGCCCGGCGCCCGGCCCGTGGCGGTGCCCAGCGCTTTCGAGGGGGGATTTCTCCCTGACATGGCCGGCCTGGAAGCGTGGGTAACGGAGCGGACCAAGCTGTTGATCCTCAACAATCCGGTGAATCCAACGGGGGCCGTTTGGAGCGATAAAACCCTGGAAGGCATTGCGGAGTTCTGCTCAAAGCACAACGTTGTCCTCTTGCAGGATCAGATTTACGAGGACATCGTGTTCGACGGCCGTGCGGTGCACCCCATTCTGCCCGAGGCGGGCTCCGGCTTTCCGGCACTCGTCGTGAACGGCTTTTCAAAGACCTTCTCGATGACCGGCTTTCGGATCGGCTACATTGCCGCGACGGGCGGCATGATGGAGAACATCCTGAAGTTGCAAGAGCAATTTGCGACGTGCGCCTCGAGCGTCTCACAAGCCGCCGCCATCGCCGCCGCCCAGATGGAGGAGGAACAGATTCGCGTGGTGCAGCGGG
The DNA here is from genome assembly GCA_016182645.1 of Candidatus Hydrogenedentota bacterium. GTDB lineage: Bacteria > Hydrogenedentota > Hydrogenedentia > Hydrogenedentales > JACPGD01 > JACPGD01. The sequence continues at coordinate 8,787 of JACPGD010000513.1, forward strand.
TTTATCAGGATCGGCGCGATGCCGTGTTGCGCGTGGCCAAGGAAGTGGGCGTGCGCGTTTTCCGGGCCGGCGGCACCTTCTACAACTTTGTCGATGTTGGGGCCATCTCTGAAGATGCCTGGGAAGCAGGTGAGCGGCTGTTGATGGAATCCGGAGTCGCCTCTGTGCCGGGCCCGGCCTATGGCCAGTCGGGCGCCGGTTTCATCCGTCTCTCATTGGTACAGGATATCCCGGTTCTGGAAGAGGCCATCCGCCGGATCGGCGCCCTGGGTGGCAATGCACCATGGAACGCGGGTGCGGGGCAGCCGCAATGAGACGTTTCCTGCCCGCGATGTGCCTGGTCCTTTCGCTGCTGTTCCAGACGGCCAGTTACGGCTTCGGCAAGCAAGCGTCGCTGACCATTGGCGCTTTTTCCTTTTGGACTGTTGCAACCAACCTGCCCTATTTGCTATCGCTTTTGTGCTTGGGACTTCAGGCTGTGGCCTGGCAAATTGCGTTGCGAAAATACCCGCTCTCGTTTGCATACTTCTTCATGAGCATCCTCTTTATAAACATCCTGCTGCTGGGCCGCTTTGTTTTTCACGAAACCATTACCCGCGGAAACGCGGCGGGCTCGCTCCTTATTATCGCGGGGGTCATCCTGCTGACGCGTGGTCAGGCCGGAGTGCAGTCAGGGGGCGCCGGTGCTTAGGTATTATGTGATCGCCCTAATTGCCGTACTACTGACCGCGCTCTGCCAACTGTTGCTTAAGCTGGGCGCCGTCCACGGCGCGCGCCATGGGAGCATGCTCCAATCGTACTTTAATTTCAGCACCATGACCGGCTATCTTTGCCTTCTTCTCGTGACGGTCCTCAACGTTTACGCGTATCAGGTGCTCCCTTTGAAAACCGCCATCATCTTCTTGCCGCTGACCTTCGCCTCCGTTGCGTTGATTTCCATCGGCGTGTTGAAAGAACGGATGCGCCGGAGCCAAGTGCTGGGAACACTATTGATTGTGATTGGCATTGTCCTCTTTAATTTGTAAAGCGGTGGTGGCAAGTGAAACAGCAGGAAATTTGCATGAGTGAGTTGGGTCGCATCCCGTTTAACCGCGCGTGTTTTCAGGGCAAGGAACTGGAGTATATCGCCGAAGCGATTGCGAACGGCCATATTTCCGGCGATGGTTCCTTTACGAAGAAATGCCAGCAGATGCTTGAGCAGATGCTCGGCGTTCCGAAAGCCCTCCTGACAACTTCGTGCACGCACGCGCTCGAAATGGCTGCCATGCTCCTTGACATTGCTCCAGGAGACGAGGTGATTGTCCCCTCCTTTACCTTCGTGACGACCGTCAGCGCGTTTGTCCTGCGTGGCGCTGTACCCATATTTGTGGATATCCGCCCAGACACACTCAACGTTGACGAGGCACAGCTCGAAGCCCGCATTACGGCGCGTACCAAAGCGATTGTGGTGGTCCATTACGCCGGCGTCGCCTGTGAAATGGACCCGATTCTCGAGATTGCCAACCGTCATGGCGTGCGCGTGATTGAAGATAACGCGCATGGCTTAACCGGCAAGTATCGGGGGCATTTTCTGGGTACGTTGGGTTGTCTGGCGACCCAGAGCTTTCATGAGACCAAAAATGTCACTTGCGGGGAAGGCGGGGCATTGCTGATCAACGATCCGTCGCTGGTGGAGCGCGCGGAGATTATCCGCGAGAAAGGGACAAACCGGAGTCGATTCTTCCGTGGCCAGGTGGACAAGTACACCTGGGTCGATCTCGGTTCGAGTTATGTCCCTTCGGACATGTTAGCGGCCTTCCTGTATGCGCAGTTGGCAGATATCGAGACCATTCAACGGAACCGGCATCGTGTCTGGAGTTTTTATGCGGATCGTCTCAAAGACTGGGCGGCTGCGCACGGAGCGGCGCTGCCGGCGGTGCCGGAATGGTGCGAGCAGTCTTACCACATGTTCTACCTCCTGCTGCCCACGCTTGCGGAGCGGGAAGAGTTGATTCGCAAACTCCGGGCGCAGGGTGTTTATGCGGTGTTCCATTACGTGCCACTGCACTTGAGCGACATGGGACGGCGCTTTGGCGGGAAAGAGGGCGATTGTCCGGTCACGGAAAGCGTGAGTGATCGCCTCGTTCGTCTGCCATTTTACAATGAACTCTCGGAGGAGGCGCAAAGGCGCATTATTGCGGCCATGTCGTAATCGGCCATGCACGCACTATGGCCGCCAAGGCCAGCCAGCACGAGCAGCCGTCCTGTTCTTGCGTGACTAACCCGAATAACGAAGGAATGCTGTATTCATGACTGGATCCATGACGAGCCGTGTCGGGGTTGTTCTCAGTTCCTGGTGGAACCTTCCCCCGCCACGAATTCAAAAAACGCATGCACGCCGGATTGCGACGGCAATTGACATTCTTGCGGCTCTCCTGATTTTCGTGGCCGCTTTCGTTGCCGGGATGAGCTATCTCGGACGTGTTGGCGACTATGGTTTCTTCTACGAAGACCGCTTTGCGCCTTCGGTCATGTTTGCTTTGGGCCACGGGATGTTGAACCCGGCGAGAGAGGTCAAGGCCATCGATCAGTTCTTGGCCCGCGACACGCAGGAACTGGACCACAACGCGCTGCCAGCGTCTATCACAACAGCGCCGCTCTACAGCACACAGGAAAAGTGGATCTATCTTCTCTACATCGTGGGTTGGACCTGGCGCATTTTCGGCCTCTCCTGGCCGGCACTAATGCCGGTTTATGTAGCGTTTTTCGCGCTTAATGGCGTGGCGGCTTATGCTTTGTTTCGATTGGCAACGGGGCCACTTCTGTCATTGGCGGGGACGGCGCTCATTTTAAGCTCACCTCAGACTCTACACATGATCCCGTTCTTTCGAGACTTCTCCAAAGCCCCATTTATCCTGGCTTCCCTTTTTCTGCTTGGATTGCTTGTAAAAACCCGTCCGCGCGGCAGACGCCTGATGCTGATCGCGCTCGTTTTTGGCGCGGTTGTCGGTTTCGGAATGAGCCTGCGCACAGACCTGCTGATCTGTGTGCCGCCCGCGTGTCTGATCATTCTCTGCTTCATCGGGGGAAAGCCCTGGCACCACTGGGGGCAGAAGTGCCTGGCCATTGGGATTTTACTTGTCAGCGTGTTGGCCGTCTCTTGGCCCGCTCGGGTCAGGACGGATCCCGGTCCTTCTCTCATCATGCACGTGATTCTTTGCGGACAGACCACGGACTTTTACGAATTGCTGGGGCTCGGGGACGTTCCTTACACGGCCAAGAATGTGAAGCACGATTACTACACCTATTCCCAGGTGGCGATGCATGCGCGGTACACCCAGGAAGAGCGCCATGATTTTGACTACTACACGCAAGACTATGACAAGGCCGGACTGGAGTATTATTTCCATTCTAATCGCGTATTCCCCGCAGATTTCATTACACAGTGCTGGGCGGCGGTGCATCAGATTCTGGCATATGCACCCTTTCTCACGGGGACGGGCAGCCAGCTTCGAAACCAGGTGGTGGTGGGGCTGTACTGGAAACGATGGCAACTTTTTGGCTGTCTGGCGGGAACAAACCTGGTGCTGGTGCTGCTCGCAATGGCACTCCTATTCTTCCGCAGTTACCGTACCGGGTTTGCCGCGCTATTCTTGGCCTGCTATTTCACAGGCTACACTGTTCTACAATTTGAGCTTCGGCACTTTTTTCACCTTGAGGCCTTGTTCTGGTGGTCCCCACTGTTTCTGCTGGCCCAGATAATCTATGCCGCGCGCTTCTTGAGCGGCCGCCAGAACCGCGAGACCCTCAGAAAGGCGCTACAGTGGCGACTGATGGATGTCATGGGAGGTTTTAAGCGAATTGGCCTTGGCGCGACGTTCCTCGGGGCGATCATAATGTGCCCGCTTGCAGGTGCGCGGGCCGTTCAGAACGTGCAAGCAAGAGCACTTTTCGATCGTTATGAACACCTTCCCCTGGAGCCAATTAAAACTGGGGCCTCCATGAAGAATAGTTGGCAAAGGCTCACACCGGAGGCGCCCATCGTATTGCAGGACACGCTATTTGGTGGCGAGAAGCACCACGTGGAAGCCGGCATGCTGGCCATTGACCTGCGTTGCCCGCGCAAGATGAGCATTCAAGTCGAGTACAAGAGCACGAACCCGAACTTCGATTCTTTCAGTCATGTTCATCCCATCGAAGCGCTGGAGGGGATGAAGGACGCTCGAGTGAGGGTATTCCTCCCGATATTCCAGTTCTACAACATGACGGACATTTCATTTGACTCGCTCCTGTTCCGCAAGGAGGACGTGGGAAACATTGAAGGCATCTATCGGGTGACCGACATCAGCTCCGTGCCGCTGCTGATGTCTGTGAATCTTGCGGAAAACTGGAGGCAGCTCAACCTGTACCAACGGCCAGTGCGCCACCTGCGGCCGGCGCTGGTGCGAGGCGCTGAGGCCGAAGCGGGCAATCTTATTGTCAATGGCAGTTTTGAAGAATGGATGGAAGGAGCTGCTGTTCCACAGGCGTTTCTTTTGCCCGCGACAAGTGCGGCGTTTTCGGAACCGGAGCCCGCTTATACGAGTGATGGGGACCGGGCCGCATGGCTTGTCTGGACCGGGCCCGTCCGGCAAGGGTCGGGCGCGGTGAATTTCCACACAGAGGTCCACCAAGTTCAGCCGAACACGACCTATGAGTTTTTTGTGGATGAGGCCAATTTCAGCAACGCCAGCCCGCGCATGTATGCCTGGCAGGTGAAGATCGAGGGACAGAAGACCACGTATACACAGTTGGATCTGAATATCAATTTCAAACCTGGCATTCGAGCCTACGAACAATATTCGGACGAATTCACCACCTTCTCGTCCGAATATGGGGACACGATTCTGATCGCGGCGGTATTGCCAAGCAAGAATGAGTTTCCCGTGTCCCTCCTGTTGGACAACCTGCGGCTCGTACCGCAAGAGTAATGCGAGCAAAGCCGTGAAACCCGATCAATTGCCAGGCGGGTTCCGGGTGCATTGGATTGACCCAAGCTGATAGGATCGGGGCGCTATTCACTGCATTCCGCGCACGGGAGTTTTCATGACTACAGTTCGTTGCCGCATCGCCCCATCGCCTTCGGGTTTCCTGCACATTGGCACCGCCAAGATGGCCCTGTTCAATTGGCTGTTTGCGCGAAAGACTCTCGGCGCCTTTATCCTGCGCTTGGAAGATACGGACGCCGAGCGCACGGACGAAACGTTTGTGCATGCGATGTGCGAAGGCTTCAAGTGGCTCGGCATCCATTGGGACGAAGGGCCACGGTTTGGGGATGAGCCCGAACGGGGCGCGTTCGGCCCCTACCGACAGTCGGAGCGGCGTCACCTGCACCAACAGGAGGCCCACCGCCTGCTCGTGGAGGGCACGGCCTTCAAGTGCTTCACCAGCAAGGAGGAACTCGAGGCGCTGCGCGAGGAGGCGCGCGTCAAAAAACAGACGTTTGCCTTTCGCAGCCCGTGGCGCGAGGCATCACCGGAGCAGATTGCCGAAATGGGCGACGCACCCTGTGTCATCCGCTTCCGTGTGCCCGAAGGATTCACCGAGGTGCATGATCTCGTCCAGGGTGTTGTGCGGACGAACAACAAGGAAATCGACGACTTCGTCATTCTTCGCCCGAACGGCGACCCCATTTTTCATCTGGCCGTGGTGGTGGACGATGGCTTGATGAAGATCACGCACGTGATCCGTGGCGACGACCACCTGACCAACGCCGCGCGCCACGTCATGCTCTTCAATGCGCTCGGTTACGACCTGCCGAAGTTTGCGCATCTACCGATGGTGCTGGATGAAAAGGGCAAGAAATACAGCAAGCGCGACCGCGGCGCGAATGTGCTCGATTGGCGCGAGGACGGGTATTTGCCGGAAGCGCTCATTAACTATGTGGCGCTGCTCGGCTGGACCCCTGCCGAAGAAAACCGCGAACTTTTTACGCTGCCGGAACTGATCGAGGCCTTCACCATCGATCGCTGGGGCAAGTCCGCGGCCCGCTTCGACCGCAAGAAACTCGACTGGCTTAACGGCCAGCACATCCGGAGATTGCCGGTCGAGGAATTGCGCGACCGGCTCGTACCGATCTTGCAGCGCAGCGGCTTCGATGTCCAAAGCAAGTCGGAAGCATGGCTCACACGCCTCGCCGAAATTTGTCATGAGAAACTGCCCACGCTCAACCACATCGGCGAACTGGCCGGCTTCTTCTTCCACGACATCGACCACTACGAAGAAAAAGCGGTCAAGAAACATTTTCAAGTCGAAGGCGCCGCCGACGCGCTCGCCGCAGTGCTTCAAACTTTTGAGCAAGCCGAAGCCTGGACCGCCGAGGCACTTGGCGCAAGCGTACATCGCATGGCCGAGTCCAAAGGGGAATCGCTTGGCAAATACGTGCATCCGACGCGACTCGCACTGACCGGCAAGTCCGTCGGACCCGGCCTCTTTGAACTCGCGGAATTGCTCGGAAAAGAAACCTGCCTCAGCCGTCTCAAGACTGCAATCACCCACATCAAGGCCAAGTTGTGGCCGGTCACCTGACCGCGCACAGTCCGTAGCCGGGGCATCCTGCCCCGTTCCGGAACTCTGCGCGCAAGCTTGGGGCAAACGTGCAGACCCGGAACGGGGCAGGATGCCCCGGCTACGATCTACTGGCCCGGTTTCGAGGGTGGCGGCAGGATTTTCTGCCGGCCAATCAGCTCATCGGCGACGAACTCCGGCGCTTGCGGGTTGGGCACGTGAAAATAGGTGGCCTCGCCGCCGGGGTCGTCGCAGGGCGTGAGCGTCAGCGTCCAGTCGGGTGAGGCGTGGGGATACCAGGCAGTCGTGCGCCAGGCGTCCACTGAACAGAGGGGGGTGCCTTCGGGGTCGATGTTCAACTTCAAGGTGTCGGGCTTGAGCGTGATAAGCCGCAAGTTTTCGTTCGCGAGCATAGGGTTCTTTTCCCGGTTGAGACAATAAACCACCGGCCCGCGCATGACCGCTACGCGCCCCGCCTGGGCCACTCGCCCGCGCACCAGCCGCAACGGCATGGGCAGTGACACCTCGACGCGGTCGCCAGGAGACCAGGTGCGCCGGAGGGG